>CALFXQ010000375.1 GCA_937958285.1 uncultured Fusibacter sp.
TAGAGAAAATGTAATTGAATTACAGAGGCGCAGCTATCTGATAGAAGCAAAATTGATTGGTTATTTCAAGATTCCAGGCCTAATCGAAGGGGACTCTGAACTGTCCCAATCTGACGAAGTATTCTATGGTTATTGGCAGAGCGAGATTCTTGTGGGCATGATCTCATTTAAACTCGATTCGGGTCTATTAGATATCTATCGTCTTGTGGTAAGTCCTGATTATTTCAAAAGAGGCATCGCAGCAGCACTTGTTTCTTTTGTGGAGCACCTCGACTTAGGGTTTGATCAAGTGATTGTAGGCACAGCAAAGGCAAACATTCCTGCTTGTAGACTGTATTCTAAACTTGGCTTTGAATGTATCTCGGAAGTGTTAGTAGAACCTGGTTTAACCCTTGTAAAGTTTAGCAAGCGACTCAGTAAGACTTTAAAAGACTCCTTTAATGAGCATCGAAAATGAAAGCTAAACTAGGCCTTGGTGATTTACAAGGAGTTTAAGCATGTTTGAAATCCAGAGGTTGATAATGAAAAGGATAATACCTGCAAATCATACAAGTCTAGATTACCAGAGTGCTCTAGAATCTTTTGTCCGTGCCATACATCACAAACAAAAGGAGAATTTAAAGAGTGTATTTTTGACAGGAAGTTACGCTCGAGGTGATGCAAGTGATGCATCGGATTTGGATGTATGGTGTATTTTTGGCGAAATTAATGTGGATGTACTAAGCGACGTAGGCCGTTCAGCTAGACAATTACCTATAGCCTATGATCAACTGGAAGTTAATGCGCAATGTTTGTCTGTTAAAGAGTTGAAAAGTAAGCAATTTTATAGCTGGGCAGAGAACCCAATCAAGGCATTGGAAGGGGTCCTTTTATATGGGCAAGATTTTTTTGAAGATGTATCCATAGTTGAAGTGGAATTATTATACAAAAAATACCTGACAGATATTTTGATGAGTATCAGACATTACATCAGTGTGGATGAACCTGTGGAAAAGTTATCAGTAGCAAAGCTTAAAATGTACATTTTGAAGCCCTTGATGTTTCCATTAAGACTAGAACGGTATTGTAGTTGCGGATTTTACCCCTTAACAGTAAACGACTTATTCTTATCCTATGATAATGGTTTATCTAAGGTCATTGGCTTTTTTATTGACCCAGAAAGACTGGAAGCCGAGATTAGAAGCAATCACAGGGGATTACTGAGAGAATTGCATGATTTGGTAATGCAATTGATATGAAGTCGTAGAATAAAAATTATATTGGAGACTCCCGTGATCAAAAATAAAATGACCGACACCCAAAACGTCTTAAAGCAGTACAAGGATGGCAAGAACCTCACAACTCGGGTTTCCTTATACGAGAAGTACAGTCTAAATACCATTACCTATCCTGAATGGATACACCAAAACTATCAGTTCTTTGAAGGCTGTCAGATACTTGAGTTTGGCACTGGAACAGGTAAAGACTGGAATGGCCATATAATGGACTTGCCCCCCAACTCTACTTTAATACTCTCGGATTTCTCCAATGGCATGGTAGAAGTGCTAAAGCAGAATTTTGGCGAGAATAAAGATGTCGAAATTATGGCGCTGGATATTCAAAATACCCCCTTTAAAGACCGATCAAAGGACTTTGTTATTGCAAATTCTATGCTCTACCATGTGCCCGACATTTATAAGGCCATTGGCGAGGTAACCAGAATCTTAAAAAGCGATGGCATCTTCTACGCGGCAACTGCAGGCGATAGAAACATGTTTCAATTTTTAAGAGAAACCTACCTCAAGACTAACACCAGGATCAAATTGCCCAAGAGCATTACATTTACCCTCGAAAACGGCGCCCAATACCTAGAGAAGTATTTTAAACATATAGAGATTGCGCGGTATATTAATCGATTAGAAGTAACCAACACTTCTGATTTAGTGGATTACTACTTTTCAATCGCTTCCATTGAAGGTTTGCAGGAAAGTGACAGGGCCCATATGTACGCCTATTTTGAGCAGCAAAAAAATAGCAAAGGCGCAATACCCATAGAGATTGAATATGGCATGTTTATCGCAAGGTGACCCTTTACCTATTTTGGAGTAGCTATGAAAATCGTTTACGGAACCAGCAACCAATCGAAGCTTTCCTTCATGAGAAAGCGGCTAGAAGGCCTGGATGTTGAGATCATTGGTTTGGACTCAATGGATATGGCATTAAGTGAACCAGATGAAACGGGTAAGAACCCCACGGATAATGCCTATATTAAGGCCAGGGGTTACTATCAGCAGTTAAAGATGCCCGTCATGTCTGCGGATTCCGGCTTATTCTTTGAAGGGGCTGCAGAGGAAGACCAGCCAGGGGTTTTAATCAAACGCATACACGGGAAAGACTTGAATGGAAAAGAAATGGTCCACTACTATAGCAATTTGGCTGAAAAGTATGGCGGGAAGCTCTTAGCGCGTTACAAGAATGCCTTATGCTTGGTCGTTGGCGAAGACACCCATTACATGCTTGAAGAATCGGCCCTAGAGTCTGAGCCCTTTTATATTGTTGCTAAGCCCCATCATCACTATGAAGAGGGGTTTCCACTCAACAGCTTGTCTGTCGATATCAGCACCATGCAGTACTACTACGACCTAGACACTGTTAAGGACAAGTACGAAAGAACGGATTTTGATCATAATATCCGCACCTTTATTGAAGGGCTGCTTTTAATGGAGGAGAAATGATTGTTTATAAGACAAGCTTAGAGGATCACGAATGGGAAAAGCTAGTGGACCACTATAGTGAAACAGGAATGTGCTTGGGTCTTGGCAAAGAACGTGAAACTGCAAAGATTCGCAGGGCCTTTACCAATAGCTATTGCTTCATTACGGCGTGGGATTCAGACGTGATTGTGGGTGCTGGTAGGATGATATCAGATGGTGAATGCTATGGATGGATTCACGACATGTCTGTACTTTCAACATATAGAAAGCAAGGGTTAGGCCGATGCATTGTTGAAAAACTCTACGAAGGCAACGAAGAACTCTTGGTTGGCTTGACATCATCCTTTGAAGCAGTGGACTTCTATTCGAAGCTGGGCTTTAATAAACATAAAACAGCTATGGCCAAATACCCCAGGCATTCTGATTACTTGTACTACTAAAGAAGAGCCCAAGTGATTGCTTTACAAAGGCGCAGCTATCAGATTGAGGCCAACTGGATTAGTTACTACAAGATTTCAGGCTTAATTGAAGAGGATTCTAAAACTCGGTTCTTAATGTCTCTCGGAAGTGTTAGTAGAACCTGGTTTGACCCTTGTTAAGTTTAACAAGCGACTCAGTAAGACTTCAGCAGACCTCTGTAAGGAGCATAGAAAATGAAAGTGAAAGTAGGACTTCTTGTTGCGCTCATTTTGACCAATTTAATCTGGGGGTATCAGGCGTATCAGTTTAAACAAGATGAGCTAGTATCGGCTACGACTATCTATAGATTATCGGGAACCTCGGACTCTTGGGCTGTAGAAGATTATTTAATCATTGTAACGCCCAATTATATCTCTCGCGGACATGGAAGGTTGTTATACACTAATGCGTTAGAAGACTTAGAAGGGGCGACCGACTTCTCAGTAAAGGCCCTCGAAAAGGATTCAAAGGGCTCAAAAGGTACTGTTTTCCATTTCGCCTCGAATCTTATAGATTCTGGATTAAGCCAAAATGGTCTTAAAGAGGACTTTGGCTCCATTGGTCAGGCCAACGATCAATATGAAAAGCTAACAGACAAAAGCCACTACGACAGTACGGAAATCGAGATTCGGTGGAAAGATAGTATGGGCACGCTGCACCAAGACCTAGTAAAATTAAGTATTGTAAAGACAATCTCTTTAGGTAAGTAGTGCCTCAAAGAAGCAAGGAGAATCGAAAATGTCTTATTGTATGGATGAGAAATTGGTAAGCCTTGACGACTTACAAAGGAGAAATCAGAAGTCACCCATATTAGCCAACCTAAGAACGGACACAGAAACTAAGAGGTGCATCTTAAAACCGGTTACCGCTAACGATTTCGAAGCCATATGGTCGCTATACAGTGATGCCAAGGTGAGGCAGTACCTTGGTGGTGTGATAGATGAAAGCACTTATCAGAATCGATTTGATCAGATGTGCCAAGAGGAAAATCCGAATCACTACTGGAGTATTCGAGATAAGCAGAATCAGCACTTTGTAGGTTTGATCTCCTTAGATGAGTACCATAAAGCCGACGAAATAGAAGTTTCTTTTCAGTTAAGCCCAGCCTGGTATGGCAAGGGACTTGGGACCGAGGTAGTGGGCGCTGTGCTTGATTATGGTTTTTCTCAACTGGGCGTAGCGCCCATTGTAGCTGAAACCCAAACAGCAAATGTCTCTTCGTGCAAGCTTTTAGAGCGTGTTGGCATGATTCTCGAACAGACTATTGAACGGTTTGGTGCCATTCAAGGCGTTTATCGCATAAACAAAATGACTGACTCGAGTAAATAATGTAAGTATCTAGAGGTGACTCATGCACAAAGAATTAACTCAAAAAATCATAGCATTTAGAGATGCCAGAGACTGGGCACAGTACCATACACCTGAAAATCTTAGCAAGGCAATTTCTATAGAAGCTGCTGAACTGCTCGAGCACTTTATCTGGAAGGATCCAGTTGATCAAGCGGGACTTGAAGATGAGCTAGCAGATATCCTAATGTATTGCTTTATATTCGCCCATAAAATTGGAGTAGATCCGCTTAAAATTATGGAAGACAAGTTGAAGCGAAACGAACAAAGATTTCCCGTGGATACCGTTAAAGGGACCAGTGGCAGATTAACTCGCGTTGAACATCCGAACCAGGCATCATATGAGAAGTTGGAGTTATAAACTCTGGCGCGATCGTTGTCTAGAGTCAATTGCCGAAGGTGTACGCAGTACCGAGTGGGAAATGAAATGCAATTTAATAAATATAATTACAAATTTAAAAATGCGCAACGATTGAGTAGGAGGACATATGAAAGTACTTCACATTTCTGATTTACATTATAATGGTTCGGATAATAAGAATTTTCCTTTGCTAATAAATGAGTTGAAGTCAGAATTGATTGATATCTGTTTTTTTACTGGGGACCTTGTTGATAAATTTAGGTATCCATTAGAAAAAGGATTTGACTATCTTCAGTCTGAACTCAGTAAAATTGGGAATTTCCCTCTTTACATAACATGTGGTAATCATGATATTGATCGCGCGAAAGCTAGTAAAATGTTTGTATCTTATGTCGAGAAAGAACTAAATACACCAGAGTTACTAAACCAATTTGTTCAATGTGTTGAAGAGGGAATGTTCTTATCTAACCTAGATCATATCAAAGATTATAATGATTTAGTTGTTAAAGAGTATGCAGAAGATGATTGTTGTGATTTATACTCAATACATATTAAAAAAATATGCGATAAAAACTTTGCAATTGTTAGCCTTAATTTATCTTGGACAGCCTACAACATGAAAAACTATGGTGCGATTGTTTTTCCTGACTACATAATTTTGGAAATTGAGAAGAAAATAAAAAATGTTGATGGATATAAAAAATTTTTGAGCTTACAATCAAGAGTCCATAGTACATTTAGTTTTTTGAAATCGAACGATTCCTCCTGATAAACAAAAATAACGAAGTCACTACATGAAGCCCTTCACTTATAATAATGAAAAATTTATTGCTACGAAATCTCAAAAAAGGCTGCGTGGCTCGTGATAATTCACTTGCCACGCATTTAATCCTATTCCTATTGTTACAGATTAAACAACTTACTAACCTGCATCTGGTAGCCGCCTCGCAACCTCCTGTCGATCAGGTGTGAGATATAATAGGTTAGGTAGTTGTAAAGTACCCACTGATTCT
>CALFXQ010000376.1 GCA_937958285.1 uncultured Fusibacter sp.
TTTATTAGCTGCTGTTTCCAACTTTGCGACATCTTTGCCATCAGTGCTCATAAAAGTGCTCCTGATGATTATCTCGACATTCTTTATCGTCATCGACTACCAGCAGATCACGGGATTTATGAAGCGACAGGTCACTGGGCGAACCATGACTTTAATCTATCTTGTTCGCAGATATCTTGTGAATACCTTGTTTGTGGTAGTGCGTTCTTATATGATGATTATGACTTTGACCTTTACTGAGTTATCGATAGGTTTTTCCATTATGGGCATAGAAAATGCACTACTGATTGCGCTCATAATAGCCCTCTTTGACATATTACCTGTGCTTGGCACAGGCGGGGTGATGATACCCTGGATGGTCATTGCATTTATTCAAGGGAATCTTCAGTTGGGTTTCGGCTTACTGGCGGTCTATGGGGTGGTTACAGTTGTCAGAAATATTGTTGAGCCAAAGATTGTAGGTGGGCAGTTGGGCTTGCATCCAGTGGTTACCTTGGCAAGTATGTTTGTGGGAGCGAGTTTGTTAGGGGCCGTCGGACTCTTTGGCTTTCCCATCGCCTTGTCGCTACTCAACTATTTAAACGAAGAAGGTGAACTTAAGGCGTTAACTGGTCTCGAATTTAAGTAGAAAAAGCCACCAAAGTTATTTGCATGAAATAACGTGGGTGGCTTTTTGGCTACTATTTACTTTTGGTTACTATCTACTTTTCGTAGATGCGAAGACCTGTTTCGTACAGTAAATCGAAGCGTTCGTCTGCTTCTAGATGGTCCCATTCATCGAAGTCGGCATCTTCAAAAAGATCATCGGATTCTGGATCGATTTGTAGTGCTTTTGAAATGCCTGCGAGTGAAATGCTCTTCCAATTAGCTGGGAAAGACACGAGGAGAGCAAGCTCATGTTGTCTCCAAAGCTTTTCATAGGCAGCATCTTTTGGAATATCGAAAACAAGGGTATCTTGCATTGTAAGATGGACCGTATGAAGGATATCATTTTTTGCATTGCTGTGCTTATAGGCAAATGCGAGGGCCTCTCGATAGTGGAGATCTTCTTTTTTAGATTTTTCTAAGACACTTAAAATAGGGCTCTTAACTTCGATAACTTTTGAAGCAGAAGCCTTTTTTTGAGTGGCCTCTTTTGGATTATTTGATTTCTGGTTTTGCTCAAACCAATTAGTATTTTTCTTTTTCATGTAACCACCTCTTTGAGATGATTATAGCATTGAATGAAGCAGATACAAAGTGAAAGACGATAAATGAAAAGCCCGAGATTGAATGAGGTTATGTAATGAATCTTCGAAAGAATATCTCAAAGAATTATCTGTTTACTTTTATGGCATCAGTTTCCTTGACAGATGCCATTTGGATGTTATATCTCGCCCATAAGGGCATGAGTCTTGTGCAGATAGGACTCTTAGAGAGTGTTTTTCATGTCACTGGCATGATGATGGAAATACCAACGGGCATTATTGCCGACCGATTTGGTCGAAAAACATCTAGAGTTCTTGGCCGTATTCTAAGTCTGATATCGACTGCCTTGATGTTGGCAGCAGAGGACTTTTGGAGTTTTGCCATCGCATTTGTATGCGCTGCACTCAGCTACAATTTGGAATCTGGTGCAGGGGATGCCTTAATTTACGACACACTAGTAGAGCTAGAAGAAACGCCTCGCTTTATGAAAATCAAGGGCTTACAGGAGGTTTTTTTTCAATCGGCGAGAATCACTTCACTCGTAATTGGAGGCTGGATTGCAACCTTTAACTACGAGCTAGGATATATGCTCTCCTTGGCTATCAATGGCTTGTCGATCCTCAGTGCACTTTCGTTTAAAGAACCTCAGCGAAATGGACAAGATACAGAGGGGAATTTAGAGCATGCAGGTAGATTAAAGGGTGCAGCTGGTCTTATACAGCATATTCAAGCATCTTACAGGGTGATTGCAGACAATAGGCAAATCTTGAATTACGTCATTTATATCGAAAGCTTTGCACTTTTTCACACGACCCTGTATTTTTACTCCCAGAACTACATGAAGGATTTAGGTTTGTCGGAAGCGTGGATTGGCATTATTCTTGGTGTAGCAGCTTTGACAAGCATACTGTTTAGCACTAATGCCCATCGGTTTGAGAAAAAGTTTGGCCGAATAAAAATTATGCAGGGTGCGACGATTGCAACGCTTTGCGTGCTATTCGGACTGGCCTTCTTGCCTTACAAGCCCTTGTTTTTTGTGGGCATGGCGGCCATCGACGGTGTACTCTTTGTGACATTCTCTGACTATATCAATCAGCTTATACCCAGTGAACATCGGGCAACACTTCTCTCATTTCAAGCCATGATCTTTAGCACGATGATGATCGTCTTCTTTCCTGTATTTGGATTGATCGCTGCGCGGTTTGGCTTTGTGATTGCGTTTATTTGTGTGTTTGCGGCAGCGTTTCCAACCATGGGCTATAATTACCTCATACTCAAAGGACAAATGCAACGAAGATATTAGCATAAAGCATGAAAAACGACTCGCCCCGGCGAGTCGTTTTGTGTTTTTAATAGGTGAATGGATGCCTTGACTGACCAAGCAAGCACAAAAGCAAAGTTTTTTATCTCAACTTGCTCATATCGTATAGCAGCATCATGCCATTGTGGGCTTCGAGAATTACTGGTGTTGTGCCTGCTCGCCTTCGGCAAGGTTTGCGAGCTTATGAGACCTCTGTTGCTGTTCTTCGATGTTCTCAAAGAGGGCTTGGATTTGTGTGGAAAGCGCATTGACATCGTCGTTCACGCTGTTGGCATCTTGATGTACTGTTTCGTAGTGACGCTTTTGGCTACTGGTAAGTGCATCGGCACTTATCAATTTACTTTGAAAAATGCGATGAGCCTCTTCTAATGCAAAGAAGTAGCGCGTATTGTCGCCACTAGCAGACAGTGCTTTGATAATGACCATATCTAGGTCATTTGCGCTATTTTGCATTTCTTTAACGGCTTGAATTAAATGGCTTTGCGCTGTCATCACATCGTTCAAAATACGATCGGTTTCGTCGGAGAGTTTTCGAACAGCATCTGCAACCACTGAAAAACCGCGGCCGTGTTCGCCAGCGCGGGCAGACTCGATGGAAGCGTTTAATGCCAGCAATTTGATTTGAGAGGAAACGCCAAAGACCTGCATAAGATCTTTGGAGATAAGTTCAGTGCCTTGATTGACAGCTTCACTAACCTTATGCATGTGTTGCAATTGGCTTTGCAAGTCAACAAAGATATGATGATGATGATCTAAGCCCATCTTTAGAGATGCTTGGACTTGGTGCAGGGATTCATACTGCTCACTGGCTTCACGAAGTGCTAGCACTTGGTTTTCCACTTCGATTCTCAATTGCGAAACCACTTGTGCAATGTGAAGATTTTTGTGCCGAACATTGTCATCGCCAGTTGCTATACTGTCGGCCAATGCCAGGGTGGTCTTGTATCCGTTTAAGAGTGCTTTTGCATTTTGGTCTAAAGCGGTAATGAGGTGCTGTTGGCGCATTAAGTGATGATCTAACTGCGATGCCTGCTGAGATTGTTTTGAAATGAGTGCTTGATTAGAGGCAATTAATGCTTTGGCATTTGCTTGCTTTATGCCGCCAAACCAAGCAAATAGCCCTAAAAACAATGGGGCCGTATCGATCATAAACAGGAGTTTATTGTCGAAATGCGCCGTCGCCAGAGCGGATAATGAAAAGGCCTGCTCTGACAAAATCAGTTGCATGGGTATTGCCATAGCAGGAAACATTAAGCCAAATAGGGCACCCACCATAAAATATTGACGTGCTGTTTTAGTAAACACAGGACCTCCAAAATTATTTTGTAGAAACCATTTAGTTTGACTAGTATTTACCCCTTTAGTCTTTGTCAAAACATATCCATAGACTTAGAGCTAACAGCACCTTAGGACTAAGAGAAAGGTGATGATAATCAAGTAAATGCCAATGATAGTCGATTTCAATAATGCTTCTTTAGGGATATAGTAGTATCATACAAGACAAGAAAGGGGTGTGGTATGTTTGGTGAACAAGTTTTGATTAGCACAGTTTTGATAGCGGGCTTTCTATCTTTTTTCGCACCTTGTACTTTTCCACTGATTCCTGTCTACATAGGTCTGTTAACAGATGAAAACAAGGAGTACAAAAGACTTAAGGTTGGAAAATACAGCATCAACATGGGTGCGATTATTAAGACGATGACTTTCGTACTTGGTCTCTCTACAACCTTTATTATATTGGGTTTTGGCGCTGGCGCATTGGGCCAAATTATATCGAGTGACTGGATTCTCGTTGTGGGTGGGCTTTTAGTTATCGTGTTGGGGGTTCATCAGATGGAGCTCATTCACCTACCAGGACTTGCAAAGTACAAGGTTTTTAGGTTCAAATCGAAGCGTACAAAAGCTCTGGGTACTTACTTAATGGGCGTTACCTTTAGTTTAGGGTGGACCCCTTGTGTAGGTCCAGTTTTGGGGGCGGTCTTGGTCACCTCTGCAAGTGCTGGTCAGGCCATGTATGGCGGCTTCTTGATGATGGTGTATTCAATTGGCTTAATGCTCCCGTTTTTGGTGATGGCTACGCTATCGAGTTTGATATTGACGCAATTCGAGAAGCTTGAAAAGCACCTAATGCTTCTAAAGCGCATAGGGGGGGCACTGATTATCTTAATGGGAATACTATTGATGTTCAATCAACTCACAAGATTGGCAGTTCTATTTGAAAGGTGGTTCTAAGATGAATAATAAAGTGATAATAGGCGCATTAATCGTGGCTGTCGTGGCAATGATTGGCTTTGTCGTGATGAATCCTAAGATGGCACAAGAGGAATCCAAAATGGTGGCGACTATGAGCAACACGGGAGATAAGGCCTCAAGTTTTGATTTAGAGACAATGGGTGGTGAAAAGGTTTCGCTAGAATCGCTAAGTGGTGAAAAAGTATATGTAAAATTTTGGGCTTCGTGGTGCTCAATATGTCTCGCTGGTCTCGATGAACTGGATGCACTCGCAGCTGAAGAGAGCGGGTTCAGAGTGATAACCATCGTGTCACCGGGCCAAAATGGCGAACAAAGTAGAAGTGATTTTGAAGCGTGGTTTAAAGAACTTGGGTATAAAAATATAGAGGTTCTTTTTGATACGAGTGGCGATGTGCAAAAGGCCTATGGCGTTCGCGCATTTCCAACTGCAGCCTATATTGGATCCGACGGTGTTTTAATCAAAGTGATACCAGGTCATATGGACAACGAAGCAATTAAAGCTTCATTTGAGGAGATTTATTAAAGGAGTGGTGACTGTGATAAAGGGTTTTTCTATAGCGTGGCTGGCTGTTCTGTTGATTTTTGTTGGTCTTGTGCTTGCAGCTTGTTCTGCGGTGAATGTGAATGCGGGCAATAATGAAAAGGAGAACGAGAAGGTTATGGGCTTATTTTCGAAAAAGACAGTGGCTAAGACCGGGTTGCCGGCAAACCCCAATGCGGATATTGACTATTCTAATATCACTGCAAAGGAAATTTATTTGGCAGGTGGTTGTTTTTGGGGCCTAGAGGCCTATATGGCGCGCGTTTACGGTGTGGTTGATGTGGTAAGTGGTTATGCCAATGGCCGCACTGAAAATCCCAGCTATGAAGACCTTATCTACAAAAATAGTGGACATGCGGAGACGGTCAAGGTCGTTTACGATCCAGATCGCGTAGACATAGACACGCTCTTGAAGTACTACTTTAAAGTGATTGACCCCACCAGTGTTAACAAACAAGGGAACGACCGTGGGGAACAATATAGAACGGGCATTTATTATTTACAAGAAGACGCGCGCCCAATAATCGACCAAAATATCGATGGGCTAAAGCTCAAATTTGACAAGCCCATTGTGATCGAAGTTGAACCCCTGGAGCATTTTTACTTGGCTGAGGATTATCACCAAGATTACCTTGAAAAAAACCCCAATGGATACTGCCATATCAACTTGTTCGATGTGGAGGAAGTGATTATCGACAAAGCGTGGTATCCTAAGCCTAGCATAGATGTGCTCAAGGCAAGGCTCACAGATGCCCAATTTAGAGTCACCCAGCTCAATGAAACTGAACGCGCCTTTGGCAATGAATATTGGGACCAATTTTTGCCAGGGATCTATGTAGACGTAGCGACAGGTGAACCCCTGTTTAGCTCGAAAGATAAGTTCGAGTCAGGTTGTGGTTGGCCGAGTTTTTCACGACCCATTTCGCCCGATGTAGTTACCTACGTTAAGGATTCAAGTTTCAATATGGTTAGAACGGAAGTGAGAAGCCGTGCTGGTGACAGTCACCTTGGTCATGTGTTTGAAGATGGTCCAAAGGACTTGGGCGGATTGAGATTTTGCATCAACAGTGCCTCTATTGCCTTTATTCCCCTTGAACAGATGCAAGTAAAAGGTTATGGTTATCTTATACACCTCGTGGACTCAAAATGAGGCTAAAGTGAGTTTTTTGGAGGTAAAGAGATGTATACTCTGTTAATCGTGGATGATGAACCACTCATGAGACGAGGCATTAAAAGCCTCGTCAATTTGAGTGATTTGGGGATCGATGTGGTGCTAGAGGCGAGCAATGGCGAAGAGGCTTTGGCATGCGTTGATGCGGTAGAGCCAGACTTTGCACTACTAGACATCAATATGCCGAAAATGGATGGGCTCACCTGTGCGAAAGCGCTGAAGGCGCGCTACCCAGAGGTGAGCATTGCCATGATTACGGGTTATGACTATTTTGAATACGTGCGCAGCGCTTTAAGAGCAGGTGTAGACGATTACCTGTTAAAGCCCATCACTAAAAAAGAGGTGGAAGCCCTGCTGGTAAAACTAATTGCCTCGAAGACTGCAAAGGCAGTGAGTCGAGAGCTTGAGGGCATAACACATTCTGTCCTGCCAACCGAGATTCGCGATTCTCAAGTGGAACAGCTAAAGGAAGTGGTGGAGAAACGAGTGTTCGCCTTTGACTTTACGCTGGGGCAACTTGCGGATGAGCTTGGATTTAGCAGTGGGCATGTTAGCGGCTGGTTTAAGCAAGTATACGGACAGACCTTTCAAGATTATGTGATTGAGCGCCGCATGACTCAAGCAAAGCGCTTATTGCTCACAAGCGACATGAAAAACTATGAAATTGCAGAGGCCATCGGCTTAGAAGACGTTAATTATTTCGCCACCCGCTTCAAAAAGACTTTTGGCATCACACCGCAGCAGTACAAAAGGCAGGTGCGGGGATAAGGCAAATCACAGGAAAGGAGGGCGCATATGAAGAAGGGCACATTCGCATTTATGAGACGCATGCATGTTCAAATCGCCACCTTCTTGTTAGTTTCTACCCTTGTGAGTGTCTTGATTCTCTCCTTGATTTTCTATCTCAGTGCCTCTTCCATTGTGATGCAAGACGGCGAAAGGCAGACCAACGACTCAGTGGTGCAGGCCGGGCAATACGTACAGGGATATCTAGAGAAAGTGAAGGGACTTAGCGATATGATCGCCATGCACCCTGAGACCCTCAGCGCCTTAATTACCAAAGAGCAAAGATCTCAGGAGGCACTCCTGGCGATGATGGACTTGGCGCAAAAAAGCGATGGCCGCATTGTCACCATTGCCGTGATTTCAAAAGAAGGCTTTTTGCTTTCTTCTGGAAACGACATGGCGATGCCCCTTTCTGAGGATATGATGGATGAACCTTGGTATAGTGAGGCGATCAAAAGCCATCAAATGCCTGCGCTCACCTCCACCCGTCGCGGCGACTTTACCATGGACAAAGAAAACTGGGTGGTTTCTGTGAGCCGCGATATTGTAGATGCTCAGGGGAATCATTTGGGCGTAGTGCTTATAGACATTGCCTATCGCTTTATAGAGGATTATGTGATGTCCCTCGACCTCGGTGAGAAGGGCTATGTGTTTATTGTCACCGCTTCTGGTGAGGTGGTTTACCATCCGGATGTGCGTTATTTTGAAGATGCGAGTAAAGCTAAATCCCTGGTTGAGATTTGTGAAATGGGCTCTGGCTATCGAAGTGAAATGGGCCTCATTACGTTTAAGACCTCAATCGCACATTCTGACTGGATCCTCGTGGGCATGTCTTCCTTAGAAAACGTCGCATTCTTGAGGCGCCAGCTGATTGAGTCCATGATTATGATTGGCGGCTTGATACTCGTAGTCAGCCTACTGGGCAGTTTGTATTTGTCTAGGCGGGTAACCATTCCCATTACAAAGCTTGAAAAGGCCATGGGCGCGCTCGATGCCTCGATGACCCACGTGACCTACGACAAGCATGGCTCTTTAGAAGTCACCTCTTTGGCTGAGCAGTACAACGCCATGATCGATCGCATAAAAACACTGATGACCGATATTTCTATCAACGAAAGGCAAATGCGCACCTTTGAACTGAAAGCCCTTCAAAGTCAAATTAATCCGCATTTCTTGTACAATACCCTAGATACGATTGTCTGGCTGGCGGAATTTGGAGAGTCTGAAAAAGTGGTGGAGGTAACAAAATCCTTGGGGCAGCTACTTCGATTGTCTTTAAACCTCGATCAGACGACAATTGACCTTGCCGATGAGCTCGCCCATGTCACCCATTACCTTGAAATTCAAAAGGAACGCTACGGCAGTGGTTTAACTTATGCCATTCAAGGCGATCAAGCCCTGTTGCATCTGCAGGTTCCAAAATTGATTTTGCAGCCCATCGTCGAAAATGCCATTTACCATGGTATTCGCGAGGGAACCGGTGTGGGCCATATTTTAATTTCTTACAGCAGTCAGGGTGCAACCTGGGCACTTACTGTGACCGATAACGGTGTAGGCTTTGACCCAAGCGACTCTGAGCCCACAAAAAAAGTGCAGCTCAGCGGCATCGGCATAAAAAATGTCGATCAACGCATCAAACTGCACTACGGTGAATCCTTTGGCGTGGTTCTTACCTCTCAAAAGGGCATTGGCACAGTGGCTACCTTCACTTTGCCTCTATAAA
>CALFXQ010000377.1 GCA_937958285.1 uncultured Fusibacter sp.
TTATTCGTGTGGGCTTGGTATTATCGTTTGAGAATGGGTATGTTTAAACTAGCGTGTTGGGCAATGGTCATTCAGTGGATCAGTGTTTTGAAAGGGGTGCTCAAATTGGACAAAAGGACGATGGAAATGGCATTTCAGAGGGTAATCGACATCGACACAGAAGCAAGGTCCAAAAAAGAGATGAGAATGGCACAAGTGGAGCGCCTCGATCAACAGCGAAGAGCAGAGTTTGAATCGCTCGCCTCGGCAACGACATTAAAAGCCCAACAATCTGCCCAATTAGACGAGGAGAATCGCTTAAAGGCCACACATAGTGAGATGCAAATAGAATTTCAAAAGGGTGCAGCGCGAAGAGATCATTTATGGTCTGAATATATCAATCGCCGTCAGCGCATTGCAAAAGAGGTTTTTGATCTGTTGTTTCTGCATGAGGAACAGTAAATGGCAAATGTGAGCCGGTATGCGGCAATATTCACTAAGGTGAAAGCCCTTGAGAGTCGATTGCTTCGCAATGAACACTACGCCTTATTGTTAGCGGCAAAAGATATCCAAGAAGTAACCAAGCTATTGCTAAATCAGACCCCCTATGGCGTGTTGTTGGATCCTAATATGTCAACCCGCGATGTGGAACGCACATTGAGGCACTACGTGTTTAAAAGCTACGAACAGATGATACATTACACGACCAATGAGGACAGAAAATTATTTAAGGCACTCATTATTCGCTACGAAATAGAGTTGTTGAAGAACGTGATTCGCTCGGTTTCCAAAGAGGCAAACAGCGCAGGCCTTATGGAGCTAACGCAGCAGTCTAAGCACTTTGAAATTAGAGATTTCAAGCTATTGGCTTCGTGTCATTCGTTGGACGAATTGGTAGCAGATCTCATATTTACACCTTATGGAGCGCTCTTGAAGCCCTATTTAAGTGAACGCGATGACCAAAAGCTGTTTTTTATGGAAATGGTACTCGATCGTTATTATTTTAAAAATTTGGCAGATCAAATGCAGCACCTCTCTGGTGATGGACGGCGCTTTATGTTGGAACTTCTAGGAACGAACATCGATCTTCTCAATATTCAGTGGGTCTATCGCGGAAAGAAACACTATAACTTGTCGCCAGAGTTGCTGTTCAATTATTGTCTGCGCGACGGCTTGAGATTTGGTTTAAAAAGGCTGCGAGAGATCTGCTATCTAGAAGATGTGGATGCATTTGTCGAGGAGATTTCCAAAAGTGATTACGGCTTTTTATTTAGTCATGGGGAAAACACAGAAATATTGATGGAGCGGAATATCGAAAGGGCACTCTATACACTTTTTCTCAAGCTCAGCAAAATGGGACAATTGAGCCTAGTAACGCCTATCGGTTACTTGCATAAATTGGAGTACGAGCTGCGCGATGTGTTCTCAATTATGGAAGCAAAGCGTTATGGATTAAATGCAAGGGAAACTAGTGAATTTCTAGTGAGGACGATTCCGGGTGATGAACAATGGTAGAACGAATGTCTCTCGTTACAATTATGGGAATGCTAGAAGATGCGGAATATGCCGTTAAATCCCTGATTAAAACCGGCATTGTGAATCCCGTATCATCTGAATTGGGTTTGAAGGTGATACGAAGTCTATACAATGTGAATTGGGGTCTACCGACTGATATACTGACAGATACTTTTACAAGATTAGCTCCTGGACTTGATCTCGAGGCAACATCGCATCAACTAAATACCTTGTTTTCGAAACTGAAAATCCAAATGGACCTCCAGTCAAACCCACAGCCATCCACAGAGCACCGCGAAAATTTAGAAAAAGAAGTGAATCGTTTGTTCGAGGCATTCTTCACATTGAATGAAAAGGTAGATGATTTGCATCTTCAAATTGAAACCTTGAGACGCTTTAGTAGTCTAGGCCTTTTGGAAGATGTGTCATTCGACTTGTCTAAACTTCAAGCGTTGGAGCATTTTGATGTGCAATTGGGCACCATGGCATATGAGTATCAGGTGCGCATGGACCTCAACTATGAAAATATAGATGCCCTCGTCTTTAAAGCCGCTTATCTCAACGGACAGCAGGTGTATTTATTTATCACACCGAGGGCGAAGCGCAAAGAAACCGATGCCCTATTGCGCTCGATGTACTTCGAGCCCATTGAGATTTTATGGGCGTACATGGACTACCCAAAAGCGATGATTTCAAAGGTCCAAGAAAAAATGACAGCATTGAGAGTGGAGTTATCTGCATGTGAAAAAGAGATGCACCTCTATAAAGTCAAAAATCAAGCGGCCTTAGAAGAGGCAATGATGCATCTGTCATTGGAGAACACCATCGAAAGTATGCGCGGTTTGATTCTTCAAAATGGCAGGTACTTTCTTTTTACAGGATGGGTGCCGCAAGAAGACCTCGAAGTCCTTCGAGCAACTATTACAGCACAAATGAAAACCCCTTATCTTGTGTGCCATGAAGATAAGATTGTCAAAGGGGCCATTGTGCCTACAAAACTTAGAAACAATTGGTTTGTTAAGCCCTTTGAAACCTTGGTGAATCTCTATGGGACGCCAAATTACAACGAACTAGATCCTACAAGCTTTGTGGCCATTGCGTATATGGTGCTCTTTGGCGCGATGTTTGGAGATATCGGCCAGGGGTTTATTTTCTGGATTTCTGGTCGAATTCTAGAAAAAACCCGAAAACACAAGGCCGTTGGCGGCGTGCTAAGCCGTATTGGCATGAGTTCAATTGTCTTTGGCACCCTGTACGATTCTATATTTGGCATTGAACACCTGATATCGGGAATGCTCATCTTCTTCTTTGGAGAAAACTGGGGGCCATATAACCTTCGAACCCTCTTTCTCAGTCCACTAGAGCACACAAACCTGATTCTCATTCTGTCGATTGTTTTGGGCATTATCTTGATTCTTGCGAGCTTTTTAATGAGCATTATCAACAAAATGCGACAAAATCGTTTAGTTGAAGGCCTTTTTGGCCGCAATGGTGTGAACGGACTGGTCTTGTTTACAGGATTAATTCTTTTGGGTGTTTTACTGTACTTGGGCTCACCAAGCTGGTCAATCCGCTTATCGACGATGCTCATCGCTATTAGTATGTTAATACTCGTTTTCAAAGAGCCCATTGGCCATAAGTTCATACACAAAATACCACTCTATTCTGAAGATCAACAGGGCTCACTCGTAGAAAGTGGTTTTGAACTCTTTGAAACGCTCTTGAGCATGCTATCGAATGGCATTTCCTTTATTAGAGTCGGTGCCTTTGCCCTAAACCACGCGGGCTTGTTTATCGCTTTTCATACAATGGCTGCGATGTCCACATCGCACCTGGGGGATTTCACTCTATTTATTCTGGGAAATCTAGTGGTAATTGCACTCGAAGGGCTAATTGTATTTATTCAAGGACTCAGATTGATCTACTATGAATTATTTAGCAAGTACTTTGCAGGTGATGGCCTGCCTTTTGTAGGTGTGACTGTGGGCATGCGTGTAGACAAGCAAGGGAAGTAGGGATTCTATGATAACGATAGAGAAAAAGTTAGAGCGCTTCGAAGACATTGTATTTGGAGAAATAGAGAAGATGATCGCCCAAAAGGTCGCCTCGATGGCCTTGGATGAAAAGACATGGACCACCAAACAAGAAGCGCTTTTGAATGCAAGAGTAGCTGCATTAGAGAAAAGATATAACCAGCGCATCTCCCTTGAAATTGCTCAAATCAAGTCCAAAAATCGCCAATCCGACGTCTATAGAACACTGCAGATGCAAAGCAATATGCTACAAGATCTCAATCGGGAACTTGCGACCTTGGCCAAGCTGTTTATTGGCACAAGCGAATACTATCTTTATCTTGAAAGGCATTTTGCTAAGGTGTGGCACCATGCGTATCAGGATGAAAGCATACGCATTGCATGCCACAGTTGTGATCGCGAATTTATGGATATTGCGCTCAAGAAAACAGGGTTCAGGGGCTCGTGTGACTATGTGCCTCTAGAAGATAAAGCGCTTGGCGGTTTTATCTTGGTGCTCATCGACAAACATGAGCGCTACGACGTTACCTTACAGAGTACCATTCTCAATTATCAAGATCAGATGGCGATGAGGCTCTACGCATTGCTCGAGCAGACTGGGGGAGACCTGTCGTGATTAACAACTCAGCCAGAATAATCATGGTGAATGGGCCGGTAGTAAAAGCCACGCCTATGGATGCCTTTCAGATGCGCGAAATGGTGACGGTGGGTCCTAAAAAGTTAGTAGGCGAAGTGGTAAAACTCGAGGGCTTAGAGGGGACCATTCAGGTTTACGAAGAAACCGAAGGGCTTAGGATTGACGATGGGGTTGTGGGCAGTGGAAAGCCACTTTCTGTGAAGTTAGGACCGGGCTTGTTGGGCAATATTTTCGATGGAATAGAAAGGCCCTTAAATAAGATGCACAGTAACGACCAGGGCTATATCGACGAAGGTGTGGGGTTAATCAGCATCGATTTAGCGTGTCTTTGGTCGGTGCGGTTTTTAGTGAAAGTCGGAGATCGCGTTAAAGCTGGTGAGGTATTTGCCGAGGTGATTGAAACGGAACTTATTGTGCATCGCCTGATGATTCCAAGTGCTGTGGAAGGAGTCGTGAAGCGCGTTCTCGACGATGGCGATTACCCACTGTCTACAATTGGGGTGGTTGTCGACTTGGCTGCTGACGAGGCTCAAGCGAGGGAAGTGGAGCTGGCACTTTATCAGGAGTGGCCCATACGCGTGCCCCGTGCAGTTAAGGAGCGGCACCTTTTGACCAAACCTCTGCTTACAGGGCAAAGGGTTTTAGATACCTTCTTTCCCTTGGCGAAGGGAGGGACAGCAGCGATTCCCGGTGGGTTTGGCACAGGCAAGACCATTACCCAGCACCAACTTGCGAAATGGTCTGATGCAGATGTGATTGTCTATATTGGATGCGGTGAGCGGGGCAATGAAATGACTGAGGTTCTCGATGAGTTTCCAAAGTTGATCGATCCAAAATCCAATAAGCCGCTTATGGCGCGCACAATACTTATTGCCAACACATCGAACATGCCAGTGGCTGCCCGAGAGGCTTCGATTTACACAGGTATAACAATCGCAGAGTACTACCGCGACATGGGTTATCATGTGGCGGTCATGGCGGATTCAACATCTAGGTGGGCTGAGGCGTTAAGGGAGATTTCGGGACGTCTCGAGGAAATGCCCGCAGAAGAGGGGTATCCGGCGTATTTAGCATCGCGATTGGCCGAATTCTATGAGCGCGCTGGACTTGTGACAACCCGCGCAAACAGCGAGGCATCGGTGACGATTATTGGCGCCGTTTCACCAGCCGGTGGAGATTTTTCTGAACCCGTTACAGAAAACACACAGCGTTTTGTCAATGCTTTCTTAGCCCTCGATAAAGACCTCGCCTATGCGAGGCACTACCCCTCTATCAACTGGCTCACCAGCTACTCTGGATATAAGAAGTCGTTGGAGGATTGGTACACCGAGCACGTAAATGACGATTTTTCTAGCTTGCGCACAGAAATGCTCAATATCCTTCACGAGGAGCACCATTTGTCTGACATCGTTCAATTGGTAGGAGAAGATGTACTTCCCGATAACCAGCGGCTAATTTTAGAGATTTCTAGAGTGCTTAAGGAAGGTTTTTTGCAGCAAAATGCCTTTCACAGTCAAGATGCTTATGTGCCCATTCTAAAGCAATATGAGATGCTCAATCTCATGCGATATCTATGGCAAAGAGGCAGCGAAGCGATACAAAGGGGCATTCCAATTTCTCTGGTGCGCGCCACCGAGTTGTACGACCAAATTATAAAAATGAAATATACCATTCCAAACGACAACCTTGAGGGGATTGGCAGGCTAAAGGAACAAGTGGATGCCTATTACAATGCCCTGCTAGAGAAGTACAACTGAAGGGAGGCCTTTATGAGGTGGATTTTAATCATCGCGCTACTTCTTGCCGCGAGCACGGTTTTAATAGGAGTATTTTACCTAAAGCGCGAAACCTTGACGGACAAGCTGAAAA
This sequence comes from uncultured Fusibacter sp., assembly GCA_937958285.1. GTDB lineage: Bacteria > Bacillota > Clostridia > Peptostreptococcales > Acidaminobacteraceae > QQWI01. The sequence continues at coordinate 6,034 of CALFXQ010000377.1, forward strand.
TCAGAGCTTATCTCAGAACAAACTTGGCAATATATGTGCCGCTACTGCTCTTCGCAATGCTTATGCTCGTGCCAGAGATTGTGTACGCAGCAGCTGAACCAACGGTCGCAGGGGATTCCACTAAGGCCTTTGGGCTTATCGCTGCCGCGCTATCTACGGGGATGGCTACCATTGGAGCAGGCTACGCTGTAGGTGCGGTAGGGTCTTCGGCCCTTGGTGCCGTCAGCGAGGATCCCAAGCTACTGGGAAAAACCCTCATTTTTGTGGGATTGGCCGAGGGCATTGCCATCTATGGGTTGATTATATCAATTCTAATTTTGGGAAGGCTCTAGCATGAACACGTTGCTGATAACAGATGCCCACGATGCCATTGTGGGCATGCGGTTTTCTGGTATTGAATCGCTGCGGGTGCATTCGAGTCTCGAGATGCTCTCAGCGCTAGAAGATGCTCTCGCCGACGAAAATATTGGACTTGTGCTCATAACAGAGACCCTCGTTGCTCCACAATACAAAGCTGTAATGGCCAGGCGGCTAGAAGAAACCCAGACCATGATTCTCATTATTCCCGATCCTGGAAAGTCATTTACAGATCACATTGCCACCTATGTGCGCGAGTCTATTGGGATTCGCTTTTGAACGACAGAAGGGTGCATAACATGAATAGAGACTACTTAAGACTAGCGCGCATAGAAGGCCCACTGGTCGTTCTTTCAGGTGTCGAAAACGTAGGCTATGGCGAAATACTTCAACTGACCGATGGCCAGGGTGGTATTCGAAAGGGCAAGGTAATTAAGCTCGACGGCAATGTGGTGGTCGCCCAGGTTTTCGAGGGTACCTCGGGACTTTGCACCATAGAGACCACGGCTCGATTTACGGGAAAGCCCTTCGAAATCAGACTCTCTAAGCATATTCTGGGCAGAACCTTCAATGGGCTTGGCGAGCCTATAGATGGTGGCGGCGCTGTTTTTCCAAAAGGCCTTTACAATATTAATGGCAGGGCGATAAACCCCATTGTGCGAAAATACCCGCGGCATTTTGTACAAACGGGAATCTCCACCATCGATACTCTCGCCACGCTGATTCGCGGTCAAAAGCTGCCAATTTTCTCTGGAAATGGTCTACCACACAATCAAATTGCCGCACAAATTGCGAGACAGGCCAAGATTGCCGGTGACGAAAATACACCTTTTGCCATCGTGTTTGCGGCGATTGGGGTGAAACACGACTATGCGGCATTCTTTCGAAAAGCCTTTGAAGAGACAGATGCCAACGCGCATGTGGTGATGTTTCAAAACCTCGCCAATGACTCTATAGTAGAGCGCATCTCAGCGCCGCGCTGTGCCTTAACTGCCGCGGAGTTTCTCGCTTTCGAGGAGGGGTATCACGTCTTGGTCATTATGAGCGATTTGACGAGCTACTGCGAGGCGCTAAGGGAGATTTCCTCCGCCCGTGAAGAGATACCCTCTAGAAAGGGGTATCCTGGGTATTTATACTCGGATTTGGCTTCCCTCTACGAACGCGCGGGCATGATTCGGGGAAAAGAGGGGTCGATAACCTTTTTGCCCATCCTCACAATGCCAAATGACGATATCTCCCATCCCATCCCCGACCTTACAGGTTATATAACGGAGGGGCAAATTGTATTGTCTCGGAGCCTTTCAAACGCCGGGATTTACCCGCCAATTGATCCGCTCCCAAGCCTCTCGCGGCTGATGAAAGACGGCATTGGAGAGGGATTTACCACTGTGGATCACCCAGACGTGGCCAATCAACTTTTTGCCTTATATTCCAAAGTTCAGTCTGTAAGAGGACTTGCTCTGATTATTGGCGAGAGCGATTTGTCGGAGATCGATCGCAGCTATATGGTCTTTGGCAGAGCTTTTGAGGCGCAGTTTGTCCATCAAGAGTACGATGAAAATCGCACAATCGAGGAGAGTCTTGAATTGGCATGGGCGTTGATGCGCTTAGTGCCAAAAACCGAGCTTACGCGTATGAGCAGTGCTCTGATCGAAATGCATTACTAGGAGGTCAAAATGAAGGTTGTCGCGACGAAATCCAACCTTATGAAGGCGAAGAAATTATTGTCCTTTTCTAAGCGTGGCTACGATCTTTTGGACAATAAGCGCATGGTTCTGGTTCGAGAGATGATGACGCTTATGGGCAAGGCGAAGCGCTTAGAAGAGGAGATTGCCATGCATTTTACTCAGGCCTATAAGGCTGTTGAGTATGTGAATATTACCATGGGCAGTGATGCGGTGACAGATATTTCTCAGGCGATACCCTATGAAGCGCCTTTTGCCATGCGTCTGCGCAGTGTGATGGGCGTAGAAATCCCAGAAATTATCTACACAGAAACGGTGATGGCGCCGAGTTATGGATTTTTCAGGTCGAATCCATCCTTAGATGTTGCCGTATCGAATTTCAATCGTGTAAAGTACTTGGTTTACCAACTTGCAAGCATTGAAAATGCGATATTTAAGCTCGCTTCAGAGATAAAGCGTACGCAGAAAAGGGCGAATGCCCTAGATAAAATCCAAATTCCCAAGCTTCAACGCGAGGTCAAGTACATTGGCGAGGCATTGGCAGAAAAGGAACGAGAAGACTTTTTTAGACTTAAGCGCGTTAAAAGTAGTAACAGTAGTAGTAACAGAAAGAGAACCGTTCACTGAACGGTTCTCTTTCTGTTACTACTACTGTATTATAAAGTGAAGGGGTGTTGACAAGGGTTGTAAATGCAAGTAGAATGTTTGTAATTGTATCGTGTAAGAGGAGTAGTAGCAGATGTGCAATTCTTGAGAGAGTCGGCGTATGGTGAGAGTCGATGGATTGCCCAAGTGAACTCGCCTCGTATAAGGGTGGTTTCCGTTATCAAACTGTAGAGTGGATGACCAATTTTTCGGTTAGGGTCGTCAATTAGGGTGGTACCACGGGCTTGTCTCGTCCCTAAATACAAGGGTGCTATTTTTATTTTTTGACAAACACGAGATGAGAAAATGCAGACAATTGAAATATGAGGAGGCCATCATGAGAGCATACCAACATTTGACAGTTGAGTCCAAATGGCAACGCATTTGGGAAGAGAATGAGCAGTTTAAAGCTGAAGGACCAGAAAGCGAAAAAGAGAAATTGTACTTGCTTGTAGAATTTCCTTATCCATCGGGCAAAGGCCTACATGTAGGTCACCCAAGACCCTATACAGCACTCGATGTGGTTGCCAGAAAACGCAGATTCCAAGGCTACAACGTGCTCTATCCAATGGGTTGGGATGCATTTGGTCTACCGACTGAAAACTATGCGATTAAAAATAAAATTCATCCGAGAGTCGCAACAGACGAAAATATTGCCAACTTTAAAAAGCAGCTAAAATCTGTGGGATTTTCTTTCGATTGGTCGAGAGAAGTCGATACCACAGATCCTAACTACTACAAATGGACTCAGTATATCTTTCTCAAGTTCTTCGAAAAAGGCCTTGCGTATAAAGATACCCTTTCGATTAACTGGTGCCCATCTTGTAAGATTGGCCTTGCCAACGAGGAAGTGGTCAATGGCGGCTGTGAACGTTGCGGTGGCACGGTAATCAAAAAAGAAAAAGAGCAGTGGATGCTCAAAATCACCGCCTATGCAGAAAAGTTAATTCGCGACTTGGATTTGGTCGATTATATCACCCGAGCAAAAGTACAGCAGAAAAACTGGATTGGCCGCTCGGAAGGTGCACAGGTTCACTTTAAGGTGGTTGGCACAGAACAGACTCTCGAGGTCTTTACCACGCGCCCAGATACCATCTATGGGGCCACATACATGGTTATCGCCCCTGAGCATCCCCTTGTGCGCGACTACCATGAGAGCATTTCGAATATCGAAGAGGTCCATGCCTATCAAGAAGAAGCAGCAAAAAAATCGGACTTTGAGCGCACGGAGCTCGTCAAAGATAAAACAGGTGTGCCGCTAAAGGGATTGACGGCGATCAATCCACTGACCGAAAAAGAAATCCCAATTTGGATTTCCGACTACGTGATGATGGGCTATGGCACAGGAGCCATTATGGCGGTTCCAGCTCACGACTCAAGAGACCACGAGTTTGCCAAAGCCTTTAACCTGCCAATTGTAGAGGTTATAAGTGGCGGTGAAGACGTACAAGTTGAGGCCTATGCAGGCGACGGCACCTTGGTCAATTCTCCGATTATCGATGGCCTAAATGTTGACGAAGCAAAGGCGAAGATGATCGCCTTCTTAGTAGAAAAAGGTATTGGCACATCGAAGGTCAATTACAAGCTTCGCGATTGGGTCTTCTCAAGACAACGTTACTGGGGCGAACCCATTCCAATTGTACACTGCCCAAGCTGCGGCATGGTGCCAGTTCCCTTTGAGCAACTCCCGCTCACACTTCCAGAAGTAGAGAGTTACGAACCAACAGAAAACGGCGAGTCACCACTGGCCGCCATCGGCGAATGGGTTAACACCACATGCCCGTGCTGCGGCGAAGCAGCAAAGCGCGAAACAGATACCATGCCTCAATGGGCAGGTTCGAGCTGGTACTTCCTCCGCTATACCGACCCGCAAAACAACCAAGACTTTGCCAGCAAAGAAGCTCTCGAATACTGGTTGCCAGTAGATTGGTACAACGGCGGCATGGAGCACACTACACTGCACTTGTTGTACTCCCGTTTCTGGCATAAATTCCTATACGACTGCGGCATTGTGCCCACCGTGGAACCCTACACCAAACGCACATCCCACGGCATGATTCTCGGCGAAAACAACGAAAAAATGTCCAAATCCCGCGGCAACGTGGTCAACCCCGACGACATTATCAGCGAATTCGGCGCAGACACCCTCAGAACCTACGAAATGTTTATCGGCGACTTCGAAAAATCCGTCTCTTGGTCACAAAACGGCGTAAAAGGCTGCCGCCGCTTCTTAGACCGCATCTGGAAGCTCCAAGAAATTCTAAAGGGCGGCGAAACTTACCAGCAAGAGCTCAACACGCCCATGCACCGCACCATTAAAAAAGTATCCGAAGACTTTGAACGCATGAAGTTCAACACGGCCATCGCAGCGATGATGACTTTAATAAACGATGTGACGGCCCACGGTAGCATTAATCGCGCCGAACTTAAAACGCTACTTCAACTCCTCAATCCGGTCGCACCTCATATCACTGAAGAGCTATGGGAGATTGTGGGCTATGGGCAGACCATGCACCAAACACCTTGGCCTACCTTCGATCCAACGGCACTTGAAGAGTCCGTTGTAGAAGTGGCAGTCCAGTTTAATGGCAAATTGAGAAATGTTGTGAACATGCCAAAAGATGCCAGTGCAGAAGAAGCGGAGCGCCTTGCAAAAGAAGATCACAGGGTGCAGGCGGCGCTAGAAGGCAAGCAAATTGTAAAAGTAATTGTCATACAAAATCGCATTGTGAATATTGTTGTCAGATAAGGAAAGGAAACCACATGCATCCGATTCTCCAGCGATTCGTCCCCTTTGTAGAGGGAATTGCCAGTACCTTTGGCAGCAATACTGAAGTGGTGCTACACGATTTTTTACAACTGCCCAATTCAATCGTGGCCATAGCCAATGGTCATGTGACAGGGCGGTCAGTGGGCAGCCCATTGACGGAGTTTAGTCTAAAAGTTGTGAAAAAAGGGGATACAGACTCGGACATTATCAACTACACCGGCAAGAGCTTTGATGGCAAGGTCCTTAAGTCCTCCACATTTTTTATTAAAGACGACGATGGCAAGACAATCGGATGCTACTGTATCAATGTGGATCTAACGGAGTTATATGCAGCAAGGCGCGTGATTGACGACATTATGCGCATCGACGACGACACAAAGCGCGCAGAAGACATTGGCACAAATCGTGTCAACGATGTGCTCAACGACATTGTACTGAAGACCATTGAACGCGCCGGCAAGCCGGTGGCATACATGAGTAAAGAAGAGAAGGTACAGATTGTTAAAGTGCTCGACGATCAAGGTGCATTTTTAATTAAAGGCGCTATCGATTATGTGGCAAATGTACTTTGCGTTTCGCGCTATACGATTTATAATTATCTAGATGAGATTCGTCAAGCCTAAAAGCACACGGGCGATATCAAGTAGGGTAAATTCAACTAAAGGGCACTTTTAAAGGAGATAGTCATGGCACTTAAAGTGATTCACACAGAACAGGCACCAAAAGCGGTGGGACCTTATTCTCAGGCGATTCAAGCGGGTAATTTTGTGTATGTTTCAGGCCAAATTCCATTAGATCCTGCAACGGGAACACGCGTAGAAGGCGGCATTCAAGCGGAGACCCGTCAGTGTCTGTTAAATGCAGAGGCAATATTGGCTGCGGCTGGACTCACCTTTAAAAATGTGGTCAAGACCACAGTGCTACTCGATAGCATGGGCGATTTTGCGGCGATGAACGAAGTATATGCGAGCTTCTTCTCGGATCATAAGCCTGCAAGAGCGGCTTTTGAGGTAGGCAAATTGCCCCTAGGCGTGATGGTCGAGATCGAAATGGTCGCTTACAAAGGGGATTAAAGTTCCGCGATTTAAAAACCATATAGGCTAAATAAAAAATAACACCGCTCCATTACTTGGGGCGGTGTCTGTTTTTTTGGTTTCTTTGCGCTTTCGAAAGGGAAATCAGATGCATGGAAGCGTTCTTTTTAGCCATGGGCAGCGGCACCGTCTTTTGCGCCGTTTTTTGCACTGACTTTTGCACTGACTTTTGCACTGAATTCTGCACGGACTTGGGTACTTCTATGGGTGCGTGAGTGGTTTTGGCAGCCCTTGAAGGTGTGGAGTCGTGCATAAAAGTGGAGGTGTATAGGGATTCTGGACCGTTACTGGCAATGGATTCCCGTATCATTTTTAACTTTTCTTGGCGCTGCTTTTTTCGCTTTTTGCGTTTCGCTCTTACCGCGAGCCAGCGCCAGATTATAAGTACCAACACCCCTTTGATGGCAATGGAGATGTAGTCGGTCTTCGAGAGAAAAAAAGGCATCCATGTGGGTTCAGCTTGAAATAAGAGAGCGCCTATTAAAGGCTCCGTAGACACGTCTCTAGCGGCAACTAAATCGGTAGTGGCCTTTATTTCGCCATTCCAGCTGTAAGTCACCTTGCCAAGGACCATGCCCTTTTTTATGGCCGTCTTAGGTACTTCGAGTAATTGAATATCGACCTTTGGTTCGGGGTTTTGTGCGTTGTTGGGTATTGTGCTAATCAGGCTGCTCTTTGCGACCAGCTCGAGACCCGCATCGTTGGCACCGGGCACTTTGATATTGGTTACAACTTGACCAGCAGAGACAAACCGCTTCTCGGTAAAACCAGAGAGGCCATAATCTAGGAGCGATTTGGAGTCTGTATAAACCAGATTGTCGACACCCGCACCTAGAATCACACTGATAATGCGCCCGCCGTTGACGGCCTTTGAGCTTACCAGACAATTGTTTGCCTCTGTGGTATATCCGGTCTTAATCCCTTCGACGGTGGCGTCGAAAATGGGGATTACATCGCCCTGATAGTTCATCTTGACACCAGAATCTCGGACGAACCGATTGCTCGTTCTGAGGTATTCGCGCGCCTCGCTTTTTTTATTTGTTGGCTCGATGGTATAGCGCTGGGTCTTGACCATTTTTCGAAACTGCTCAACCTTCATGGCAGCAGAAGCGATAAGCGCCAGATCTTTTGGGGTGCTGTAATGCTCCTTGTTATGAAGGCCATGTGGATTTGTAAAGTGCGAATTGACGGCCCCAAGCGCAGTGGCTTTGGCGTTCATCTTCTCGGCAAAGGCTTCTTGTGTACCGGCATTGTGAATGGCAAGAGCGAGGGCAGCGTCGTTGGCGGATTCCACCAGTGTGGCATAAAGGAGCTGCTCTACGGTAAAGACCTCACCATGATCGATGGCGATATGTGAGCCGCCTGGATTTCTAAAAGTGCTCGGGATGGTGACTTTTTCGTCGAGTTTGTTTTCTTCTAGTACTATAAGGGCGGTTAAGATTTTTGTGGTACTGGCGGGAAAGGTGGGAACATCGCCATTTTTCTCGAAGAGAAATTGCTTGGTGGCCGTGTTGTAAAGTGCAGCGCCAGGGCTGCCAATACCAGGGGCATCGGCGTAAATGGAAGGTGAAAAGATCAAAAGAGTAAGACATAAAAAAAGCACAAGGGAAAAGGTTGTTTTTAATCGCCGCATAGTGAGCCGCTCCTTGAGTTAGTGGATTCATTATACCATGTCTTAGAAGCGAGAAAAAGACTTTCTGCAAGTTGCACACATGTTGGGTAACTACGCCTAAAAGGTCCATTCTATGATAGACTTTTCTTGTGGAGTGATTCAATTAGGGTTCTTGGTCGGTAACGAGGAGTAACGAGGAGTAATGAGGGGTAACGAGGGGGATTATGGAACTTTTTAAGCGCCTAGGCTATGAAATTGCCATTGTGATTATAATCATTGCCGTTTTTTACTGTGCACGGTCCTATGATGCACATTTTATCGATGCGCCCCTTGGCGATGAGAAAGGCCTTAAGCAAATCCAACTAGCAGATGCATTTACCGTGATCGAAACGGCAATTGCTCCAATTACCACCCACCCAGCTACTACCCAACTAACTACTACACACCCAACTACCACAGAGGCACAGACGAGCACGGCAAAACACAGCGATGCTGCCGGTGCGAATAGCGGTGCGAATAATGTTGAGAATGCACTCATCATTGGCGATATCGACTTCAATCGTGCAGATGCCTCAGAGATTGCGCTATTAAAGGGCATAGGTCCGGTGATTGCCCAGCGTGTTGTCGATTATCGCAATGCCAACGGCCCCTTTAATGGGGTAGAGGATTTACTTTCCGTTAAGGGAATTGGTCCCAAAACATTAGAAAAAATATTGATGGGCAAACGCGATAATTCTCAATAGGTTTTCATTTCACCCTTGCACTTGTGCGCAAAAAAATATAATATAGAAGTAGCAATTTAAGCCAGTACGAGGCATTATTAATAGATGGGGTGGCATATGTCGAAGAAATTATTGGTAGTTGATGATGAGCCGGTTTTACTTAAAGGGTTAAAGTATAGCCTTGAGCAAGAGAGCTATCTCATAGACACTGCTGTTGATGGCGAAGAAGCACTCAACAAAGCACTAGAAAACAGCTACGATCTAGTCGTATTAGATTTAATGCTCCCTAAGATGGATGGACTAGAAGTATGTAGAAAAGTAAGAGAAGTGTCGATGGTGCCTATCATCATCTTGACGGCAAAAGGTGACGACTCTTCGAAGGTTTTGGGCCTAGAATATGGCGCCGATGATTATCTCACAAAGCCCTTTAATATTCTAGAACTCAAAGCGCGTATTAAAGCAATCCTCAGACGCGTTCAAGTGAACGATAAATTTAGCACAACAAACGTCATCAAAGTAGATGACTTTACCATTAATACACTCGGTCGAAAAGTCACCCTTGGCAGTAAAGATATCAACCTCACTGCAAAAGAGTTCGACTTATTGCTTTTGCTCGCTGTCAATAAAGGCAAAGTATACTCTCGCGAAGAGCTACTCGAAATTATTTGGGGCTACGAGTATTTTGGCGATGTTAGAACGGTTGATGTTCATATTCGCCGCCTTCGAGAGAAAATTGAAAGCAACTCTTCACAGCCAGAATTTATTCTGACAAAGTGGGGAGTGGGGTATTATTTTAAAAATGAATAGAATGGTATTTAGCATTAGGTGGAAGCTTGTTTCCACCTATTTGTTATTGGTGCTTATTTCACTGCTTCTCATTAATGCCTTTATCAACGCCTCATTGATAAGAAACTTAATGGACGAAAAGCAGCGCAACTTAATGAGTCAAGGCAATATTGTGGCAGATCAAATTGCGCCTTCATTTATGGCAATTAGTTCTCCACAGTCCTTCGAATATATGCAATCCATAGTCAAGGCACTAAGTCTAAGATTGGAATCGCGCGTTTTAATTGTCGACCGTAAAGGTGAAGTGCTCATCGATACCTACGACGAGCTAGGTGGTTCTACCCATGGCGCTATTCAAGAGATCGATGCAGCCCTTAAGGGCAATTCCACCTCGCAGGCCTATCAGTTTAACGATATAGGCAAGGTAATCTATGTGGGGTTGCCAATCTTCAGTGGCAGCGAAGTGATAGGTGCACTTTTTATCTCTTCTTCTCCAAAGGATATCTTTAGTCGCGTCGATGTGATCGCTGACAGTTTTTTGAGACTATCGATAGGCGTTATCTTTATTACGGCAGTGGTAAGCTTAATTTTTGCAGATATTGTAGCTTCACCTATTCTTGGCCTTACATCTGTGGTTAAAGAAGTGACCATAGAAAACAAACATCAACGTGCGCAGGTGCACAGCCGCGACGAGTTAGGCGAACTGGCAGAGTCTTTTAATGCCATGATGGACAAAATCAACAAAATAGACGACATGCGCAGACAATTTGTTTCGAATGTATCTCATGAATTGAGAACGCCAATTGCCTCCATGAAAATTATTGCCGAGACTCTCATGCATTCTAAACCCAATCAATTAGAGGTCTACGACGACTTTATGCAAGATATAAATTCAGAGCTAGATCGTCTCAATAAGATTATCGAAACGCTGCTCACTTTGGTCAACCTCGAACGCGAGGGCTTAGAACTCGAGTACGCGCAGGTAATCGTCAACCAGTTAGTGCAAAAGACTGTTGATTCTCTCGTGCCCTTGGCCCAAAAAAAAGGTGTTCAGTTGTCGCTTAAACCATCCTATAATGTGTTTTGTCCCCTAGACGGGCACAAGATTAGGCAGTGCTTGATCAATATTATTGGCAATGGCATACGCTATACACCGGAGGGTGGAAAAGTAACTGTTAGTATAGAAGAAGAAAAAGATGTGGTGATGCTGCGCATATCAGATACGGGCATCGGCATTCCAAAAGAAGATGTCAACCGCATTTTTGAGCGCTTTTATCGGGTAGATTCGGCTAGGGCTAGAGATACAGGTGGATCTGGCCTGGGTCTGAGCATTGCATACCAAATTGTCGCCCTCCACCTGGGTCGCATAGAGGTCGAAAGCGAACTCGAAGTCGGCACCACCTTCACAATAATCCTGCCCAAACAGGGCAGTCAGGGGGTGTCGTGATGATCAGAAGCAGATTGAGATTTATGGCAATTATCGCGATGATGATGGTACTTGTGCTCTTTACCATCGGTCGTGTGAATACGGTGGCTTACATTAAGGGGACTCAGGGAATCTCTCCCATTCCATCAGCTTTTCGCATAGAAACCAAACTGTTTTATGCAAATGAAGATTACCTTCTAGAGAGCGAACCCCGTACATTGAGCATTAAAGACAACGATATTGTCGCTACAGTGATTAACGCGCTAAAAAGAGAGCCTGAAAGAGAAAACCTAAGTGCGATTGTAGATCGAGAGACCCGAATTATTTCTGCCGAAATTATCAATAAGAAGCTGTACCTCAATGTGAGTTCAGAAATTATGAATGGTAATCTCTGGAGATTGGGATATCACGATTTGGTGATTTACAGCATCGTGAATTCTCTGACCCAGTTCGATGTTATTGAGCGGGTTCAAGTTAAAATCGACAGCAAAGACATCAGCACCTACGTAAAATCGGATTTGATTATTTCCGAGTATGCCTATAATGAGCAAATCGTCTACTTCCCGCCTCAATCACCGCGTGAGTTGATCGAAACATTCCTCAAGTACACCATGATTGAGCGTTACGATTTGGCCTATCAAATGACCACAGCATATAAATCTCTCGAGATGAACGATTCTGGATTTACACAGTATATGCGGTCTTATAGGGCCAGCAAATTATCTTACTCTGTGGGAAAAATCCTTGTAGATGATTCAAAAAAAGCCACAACTGTAACGGTCTATTACGAGTTTTTCGATCGTGTACGCAATATTTCATTCGATGGTGGCTCAGAAACCTGGGTACTCGTAAAAGACGAAGAAGGTTACTTCAAGGTGCGCTGGAAGGATCTAGAAACCATTATTCCCTAGTGCCTTCAATAATTTCTAAGCACTGCTGGTAGGCGGCTGCCACAATATTTACGTCTTGGCTTCCCGCTTGAATGCGCTCAGCAGAGCCACCGCCGCGAAGGGGATGCACCTGTTTTAAAGTATTCAAAATTTCTACTGCATTTAAACCCGAAGGCGCTCTTAGCACAAACTGGGCGCCTTTTTCATCCTTATAGCCGATGACGATTGCCCCTTTATAGTCTTTGTCTGCGGTGAGCGCCCCAATTAAGTGCTTGATGTATTCTGCATCTCGCTGGTCATCCCAAATGGCGACAATTGGCGATTGTGGTACCAAAGATGTCAGTTTAGAAGCTTCAATAAGGGCCTTAGCCTCTAGCTTTGCCTTCTCTTGAATAAGAAGTTGGTAATGCCATTGCAATTCCTTTTGCTTTTCAAGGATTTGCTCTAATGATGCTAGCAACTGATGCACGGGAACTGAAAAACGACTACTCAGGGCCTTAGACACATGTGATTCGAGCTGCATGGCTGCAATTGCCCTTTGTCCAGCGCAAAAAAATACGCGTTGACCTATTTTGTATTTGTCGATGCGATCAATTTTTATAAGACCAATTTCACCACTATGGCGCACATGCGTACCGCCGCAGGGTACGATATCGCGGTCTCCAAGGGCGATTAATCGAATGTTTTCAGTCACTTTGGGCTGTTTTCTTAAAGCGAATTGCTGTAGGTCATCGCTTTCAGGATAAAGTGCGCTAAATGAGAGCGACGCTCTAACCCATTGATTTACTTCTGTTTCAATTAGCGACCACTGGTCGCCTGTTAGCACGGAATCGGTATCGATGGTAAGATTGTCTGCTGTGAGGTGAAAACCGACAGTATGGGTTTTATATTGATGCTCAAGTACTGCCGAAAGTATATGTTGGGCAGAGTGTTGGCACATCAAATCTAAACGTCTCTCGGGGTCTATTTGACAGAAGGCTCTTTGCCCAACGGCAAAAGAGCCTGGCTGTGCAACTCTATGATAGACGATGTCATTCTTGACCTGAACATCCTCTACAAGATGGCCCTCGATGGTTCCAAAATCACAGGGTTGACCACCCCCTTCGGGGTAAAAGTAGGTCTCTTCGAGGGAAATCCAATGTTGCCCGCCTTCCGAAACAACACTTGAGACAACTGCGTTAAATGCTAATGTATAGGCATCATCTAAATACTTTTTTATTGTCATGTTTCAACCTTTCTCACAAACCTTTAGGAGGTCATTATGAAGTCTCGTCATCAGTTTAACATAGAAAAAATCGAAGGTGCAATCGATTCCGTACTTTTACATGCCAGCACAGATGCTGCTTATATTGAAAAGGCCCATCAACAGTTTACAAAAGAGGCAAAACTATACCCCGAAGGCGTTAAAGAGACGCTCTTTAACACCTGGCTCATTCATCATTATGTGGACGCTAGAAAAATCGAGAAGGCACTGGAGAATCAACCAGATTGTGTAGACGCACTGAATAAGGCGAGTTTTAGTCTTTACCGTGCATGGCGCAACAAGCAGTACTTTATTTTTGAAGATGTGTTTACAAAGCGACAATTCCCCATGCTTGCGGAGCTATACGAGACCATCGTCGACATCGATGCCCTTTGCCTGGGTTACATTTATCATTTAGATGGAGAAAACTACTTAGTTGGCGATTTTGCTCAAATTGCCACCCAACATACATCGCTCATTGTCAAGGAGGTCATGAACCAATATCAATATGCCAAAGAACAAGGCGCATATACTGTTGAGGGATTTTTGCAGCAAACGCCTCTTTTGTTGTACTGGGCCGTAGAAACCTTTATTGTGCTCGATGCTCCTGAGCCAGAAGAGGAGTATTCTGTGTTTGAAGTGACATGTACTGTGGGTGAAACGGGCAATCACGATGCTTTACTTGGTTCGCCTTTAGTAACTGAGAGTCTTATCGACGGCGTATACACCTTGCTTTTAGATGGTTTAGACCCGATTGACTTTTGCATAGAAGGACAGCGCATTGTTTTTGATTGCGCAACAGAAGAAGATGCGGAGGGTTTCCGAAGTTGGTTGGAAGAAGAGGGCAGTGCACTCAATGTGGTTTGGCTAGGCACAAAGAAGTTAACCTTAGATGAATTGATTGATGATCAAGAGGAGCCCATGGGTGAGTAAACATTTGTTGTCTAGCGTTGTTGAAACCTTTAACGCAAAACTGCAAGAGCAAATTTATACCGATAGATTGCTTCAAGAGGCCTATCGCCAATTGAGCGGTTCTTTTTACACCCCTGTTTCCGTAGTGCTTCAAATGGTATCTGATGCCCTAGAAGCGCTTATGGTAAATAGACTTCATATAGACAATCGACAAGTGAGTGCCTTCTTAGAGGGCAAGGTTACATCAGCTCAGGCTCAGAGCTATTTAGATGTAATCTGTGCATTTAAGTGGCTCGATATGGCTTCTGGCACAGGTGTCTTTGCACTGGTGTATCTCGATGTGATACGAACCCTTTGCATGCATTACCATTTAGACGATAAATTTGTGACACGGGCAGCACAAAATATGTATGTAAACGACCTCAATCCCGAGGCGACAATCGCATTTTCGAATATTTGCACACTTCCTGTAAACTGTCTAAATAAAGATGCACTTACCGAGTTACAAGAACAGCCTTGCATTAAAAGCATCCTCGAGACTGGTGGCTTCGACCTCATTATCGGCAATCCCCCTTACGTAGGTGAACGGGGCAATAGAGAACTCTTTGATGGGTATAGAAGGCATGATGCACTCGCGCCATATTATGTGGCGCGCATGGATTTATTCTATTTCTTTTTGCATCTTGGCATTGACCTACTAAAACCTGGTGGGTGTTTGTGCCAAATCACAACCCATTACTTTTCGACGGCAGACGGGGCATGGAAACTGCGACAACATATGCGTGATGCCCTCACATTTAGTCACTTGAGACTTTCGAGAAATTGCGAAGTCTTCGAAGGGGTCAAAGAGCTGAGTGTGGTGAGTTTCAGTGCTTTAAAAAACTCACCTAAAGAAATGCAGGCGAGGTGCTTTACTACCCTTGAGTGGTCGGACAAACAAAATGCCGATGATTTGCTACGCCCGCAAAACACCCTATTCGATGTTCATGGCCAGTTGATGATTGAAAGCCTCCATGCAATAGACGAAGCGCTCCCTTTTTTGACAGCAGGGGCATCGCAAGCTCTTTGTGAACTCGTGCAAGTCAACCAGGGTGTGGTAACGGGTATGGACCGTGTGAAGTCTGAGAAAAGCTCGCTTCCTGTATTTGTATATACAGCTGAGGAGTATGCACAGTACTTAGAAACCTCGAGAGAAATACCTGAAAATATAGACCATACAAAGGCATTGTTCCGCCCTTTTATTAAGAACGGGATGATTAAACCCTTTAAACTCAATATAGATCGAGAAATGTATTTGATGTACACCGATGGCGTTGATGTTCAGCCAGATTCTTTGGTCATTAAACGACTGATGCCCTATAGAGAAAGGCTTTCTAAGCGACGGGAAGTGCAAAAGGGCGTGAGAGCTTGGTATCAGTTACAGTGGGGTCGCGATCAAAAAATCTTCGAAAGTCCAAAAATTGTGGCGCCGCAAAGGGCAACCAGAAATACCTTTTGCTATTTAGAGGGCGCGCACTACGCCAGTGCAGATGTGTATTTTTTAACATCGGAAACCCTTAAACCGCATGAGTTAATGGGACTTGCAGCTTATCTCAACAGCACTTTAGTGCATGGGTGGCTCTTTCAGCACGGAAAGAGAAAGGGAAGCTTGCTAGAACTTTATGCGACACCGCTAAAGCGCATTCCCGTGCCGGTCTTTAGCGAAGAAGACTACCGCCTATTAGCAGCGTTATATGAGGCAATAAGCACTGGTCAAATAACACCTGTAGCGGGCGAAAAAGAGATTCACATATGGCTGTGCGACTGCTTAAAGATGCCAGGGCATATTGCAGAGGCCTTGTGGCAGTGGCACATTGTATCGATACAAACCCAACAATCCCAGTAAATTACGGCAAAGAGCATTGCGCATTTGACTCTCCAGAGGTACAATACATTAGAAATTGTATTTATGGGGGAGAAAATGATGTCAACAAAAAAACTCGTATATCTAGGTATTTTTGCCGCGCTTGTATTGGTATCCACATGGATGATTAAGATTCCCATTCCAACTGGTTATATTCATTTAGGTGATGCGATGGTATATTTAAGCGGTGCATTGCTCGGACCAATAGGCGCTTTGGCGGCGGGTCTTGGCTCATTGCTAGCCGATATAATGGCTGGATATGCCTCATATGCCTTGCCTACTTTTGTGATTAAATCCCTTGACGCCCTTATGGTTGCTGTCATTTTTAAAGGATTGGCAAAGAAGAGCGATAGCGGTCAAGTCGAGTTAGTAAAATTAGTAGGCGCGATGCTAGTGGGTGGCGCGGTTATGGTAAGTGGTTATTTTGCCTATGAACTCTTTGTCGCACCAGAATATGCATTTGTCAATATACCCTTTAATGTGATCCAAGCATCGAGTGGTGTAGTCATTGCAGCCCTTGTATACCCTTTCATTGCTAGATTTAAGGGCGACATTCAATCGCTGTAATCCAAAAAAAACCAAGCATTCACATGCTATAAAACCCCGAATTGTGCAAGAGTTTGCATACTTCGGGGTTTTATCTTGCTCTATGCAGATATTTCAGTGCCTTGAGCGCGCAAAATGTGATAGAATAATAGAGAAACGACTTAAAACCTCGAAGGGAGAACCATGGCATTTAATAACGATCCATCAGCAAAACAAAGCACCCTTATGCGCTTCAAATGCAATTTTCGACTTGCTGCCTTTCTCCTGCTGTTTATGCTTATCAACTTCTTGCCCGTATTTGGGGACGCTGTGGAATATCAGACAGTAAAAGGTGTAGTGCTCTTGGTAGAGCAGGTCGCTCTCGAAGAAGACCCTTATATAGATTCAAAATACTTAGTCAAGGTGAAACTGACAAGCGGACCCGAAAAAGGTGCAGTTTTCAGTTTTGAGCATATTATCAGCAAAAGCGATTCCTTTCAAATGCACTTTAAAGTAAAAGACAAAATCTTAGTGGGTATTGTTGAAAACGCAGAGGGTATAAGAGAATATTATGCCGAAGACTATCAGCGCGAGGGCAGTTTGCTCT
Source organism: uncultured Fusibacter sp. (assembly GCA_937958285.1). Taxonomy (GTDB): domain Bacteria; phylum Bacillota; class Clostridia; order Peptostreptococcales; family Acidaminobacteraceae; genus QQWI01. Next base: position 23,211 of record CALFXQ010000377.1, read on the forward strand.
GGTTGTTCTTGGTATTTGTCATCACCATTGTTTGGGTCGGCAAAGGACATGGGCTCAAGGCATTAGCCACATTGGCTTTTACGCTTATTGTGGTGTTCTATGTACTTATACCACTCATGCTAAAGGGAATTTCGCCTTTACTTGCAACGATTGGTGTTTCTGCAATAGCCACAACCTTTACCTTGCTATTTCTTTCTGGATTTTCAAAGAAAAGCTTGTCCGCTATAATTGGCACTGTTGCTGGTGTTGTGGTTTCGGCGGTCATTGCCTATTGGATGGGGGAGTCTGCCTATCTCACGGGTTTGTCAAACGAAGAGGCCGTGATGCTTAAATTCATACCACAAGGCGACATTTTCGATCCAAGACAACTCTTGTATGCGGGTATATTACTTGGAACATTGGGTGCAGCCATGGACGTGGCGATGTCTATTTCCTCGGCAATCGCCGAGATTCACTATCACAATCCTACCCTTTATAGGCGAAAACTCATGAAATCTGGCATGAACGTGGGGCGTGATGTGATGGGAACAATGGTGGACACATTGATCTTGGCCTACCTTGGAACGGCGATGCCTTTAGTACTTTTGTTTGTTGCCAATAAAATGCCGCTAGTTAAGGTGTTGAATATGGATATGATCGCCACAGAAATCGTGCGATCTTTGGCGGGGAGTATAGGGATTATTGCGAGTTTACCACTTACTGCAGCCATTGCAGTTTTGCTTCATAAACCCGCAAAAAAGCAATCAAAGGCCTTAGTTGAACAGGAGGCAGTGGAATGAGCTTTCAATTCTTGACAGGCGATACCCTAGAACTACATCTAGAAATCGGTGCTGAAAAGCAAGTTTTTAGAACGCTTGTCGATCAAGTGGCCTCAGATCGTCTATTTGTCATCTATACGCCGCTCGCTCAAGGTAAAGTGCTTCTAACCTCTGAGGGTCAGCAATTTGAAGTGGTTTTCTCGAGAATGGATCGTGCCACTGGCAGTTACGATATATATTCTTTTCAGGCAAAGTTAAATAAGCGCATTACTAAAGACGGCATCTCTATGTGGCAGATTGAAAGAATTTCTGATTTTAGTAAATTGCAGCGTAGGGACTATTACAGGTTGAATATCGTCCGCCTGATGAGCGTGAATTTAGACCAAAGAGATCAGTTGAAAGTGGAGGTGCTGACCAAAGACATTAGCGCGGGTGGTATGCGCTGTGTGGCAAGTCAGCGTCTTAATCCAGGAGAACCGGTCACTTGTAATTTACTGTTAGACATTAAAAAGCCTATGATCTTGCAAGGAGAAGTTGTAAGTTCAGACTTAATGGCGGACAGTTCCATAAAGTACGATGTGCGCATTCGCTTTTCGGGCATATCGAGAAAACAAGAAATTGAACTCAACCGTCAAATCAATGTGGTTCAAGCAGAGTACTTAAAGAAAAATTCAGCGACAAGTCTGGCATCGGCAATGGATTCCGTTATGGCGCATATCGACCTGAAAAAGGCTGAAGAACGCATTATAAACGAGAAGTTCGACATAAAACTCGGTTACTGGATGGCACTCGACTTACTGCTGATTCTCTTAATGGGCATTTTGTATTTTGCATCTAGGCCAACAATGGAATTTCCGGTGGAACGGTTTAACGACATTATTTCTCGAACGGGTTGGAATCAGCAGATACTCTTTGGCAATATGGGTATATCTGCAATGATACTCATCGTGTCTTTTGTGGGTATACTCATAGATAGGCATCACTATTCTGGCAAGCGACCCATAAATCTTACTTTTGTTATTGGCAGTTTTATTGGGCTGCTTTCCCTTATGGTGTTAACAACGCTATTTGCAACAGTTTTTAATGTCAGCAGCTAATTGAGACCTTGTATTTCTATAGGAGCAATTATGAGTAAATTGATCATCTGGGATATCGACGGCACCTTATTGCATTGCTATGGAAGTGGGCGTCAAGCATTAGAAGATAGCTTTTTAGCGCTTTACGGTATAGAAAATGCACTCGAAGGCATTGCCTTGGCAGGTGCAGTAGATCTTGAGGTGGTAAATCGCATTTTTACACACCGAGAAATCTCAGACTATGACTTAGATCATTTTTTTAGTTACTACGCGAGTCAGCTAGAACATAGAATTAAGACAGGCAAAGGGATTGAAGTACTTGGTGGCATTACAGATGCACTGGTACATCTGCAGCAGCCGGGTATTTATCACGTCATAGGCACCGGGAACTGCAAGCAGGGGGCGCGGGTTAAATTGTCGCTATCTGGACTCGACCATTACTTTGAAGTGGGTGCATATGGCGACGAAGTCAATGCGCGCAAGCAGTTATTGGCGCTGGCTAAAAACAAAGCGCAAGAGGCGTTTAAAATCAAATTTTCTTCAGAAGATGTGATGGTTGTAGGCGATACGCCACAAGACATTCTCGCCGCAAAGGAGAATGATTTTATTGCAGTCGCTACTACAACCGGGTATTATGGTGAAGGGGCTTTGGTCGTCCATGAACCAGATTATGTAATTGATCATTTCGATGACTTGCTTGGAATTATCGAAAATCAATGGCCTAAAGGCTTTTGGAGGTAGAAACATGAACAACATTCGCGAGTGGAAGACCATGCTGATTCCCTACGAGCAAGCTGTTGAGGAACTTAAAGTCAAATTAAAATCTCTTCGCAACGAGTTTCGCGATCTTAACGAATACTCGCCTATAGAGTTTATAACGGGTCGCGTTAAAAAGATTTCCTCTATTATCGAAAAGGCGAGAAGACGCGATATTCCAATGGATCAAGTCGAAGAGATGATGGAAGATATTGCTGGTCTTCGCATCATGTGTCAGTTTAACGACGATATCTATCGGGTTGTCGATCTAATCAGACAACGAGATGGCTCTGATTTAAAAATAGTCTACGAAAAGGACTATGTGGAATATGCTAAGGATTCTGGTTATCGCAGCTATCACATGATTATAAGATATCCCGTTCAAACGGCATTTGGCAGAAAAGATGTGTTGGTTGAACTTCAAATTAGAACCCTTGCCATGAACTTTTGGGCAACTATAGAACATTCATTGAACTATAAATATAAATCGAATATTCCAGAAGAAATCCGCGAACGACTCAAGCGTTCTGCCATGGCAGCAGCTGCTTTAGATGACGAGATGGAAGAAATCAGAAACGAGATTATCAGAGCGCAGCTGCTCTTTGAGTTTAAATCCAATCTGGTATCAGATATAACGGCCAATATAAGGGTGTTAATGGTTGCAGGTCGAACAGAAGAGGCCATGGTGTTTCAACATAAATTTGAGCAGCTATGGGAAGATGGCACAGTAGAAGCGCTAGAAAATTTGCTAAAAGAAATCAAGCAAGTTCTGCCACGTTACCAGCTCTTTAAACAATCAGAGCAACAGTAGCGCTTCCTTGCAGTAAATAAAAGGAGAAACAACTTTAGCCATGTCACTATATATAATTGGCGATTTACATTTAAGTTTTACAACGCAAAAGCCAATGGATGTATTCGGACCAAATTGGCAAGATCACCACAATAGATTAAAGGCGTATTGGGAATCCCTCGTTGTAGCAGAAGATACAGTGATTGTAGCTGGCGATATCTCTTGGGGCATCAATTTAGATGAGGCCAAAACAGATTTAGCTTGGCTCCACGACTTACCAGGAAAGAAGTTGCTCCTTAGGGGCAATCACGATTATTGGTGGACCACCTTAAAAAAAATGCGCGTTTTGTTTGATTCTATAGACTACTTGCAAAACAACGCATTCGTCGTCGATGATTTTGCAATTGTGGGCACCAGAGGGTGGACAATTCCCATTGGGCAAAATCCAGATCCTCAGGAAGTGAAAATTTTCGAACGGGAATGCCAGCGTTTGGAACTCTCTATAGCGGCTGCCCCAGAAGGTGTGGAAAAAATTGCAATTTTACACTTTCCGCCCTTCGACGAAAAGGGCAGAAAGTCAAAACTCAACGAGATCATAGAAAAGCATCAAATACGTCAGGTATATTTTGGACATATCCACTCCCACCATCATTTAGTGCGCCAGGGGTGGGTTGATGGCGTTCACTATCGTTTGATTTCTGGCGATTATCTATCGTTTATTCCGCACCTTATAACTAAAGAAAATACCAGAGAAAAAGAAAAAGTAGAAGATAATGAAGAGGAGTATGTCCCATGCCCCAACTGACAATCAGGGGAATTGCCCCTGAGCGCGTGGCACAAGTCAGTCGCCCGCTAATTGACCAGCTAGCTAGCCTTCTAGAAACTGAAGCTGAAAATTTTACATTAGATCTACTGCCCACTGCTTCTTTTTTTTGTGGAGAACAAGTGCCGACTTTCCCCTTTGTTTTAGTAGGGTGGTTCGACAGAGGGCAAGAGGTTCAAGATCAAGCCGCTAGCATCATCGACAGTGCATTTAAACAAGTGGGCGTTGCTGAGCTAGAAATTGCATTTACCCTATTTAGTAAAACGGCATATTATGCAAATGGCCAGCACTATTAGGCGTGTCCATTGCAGTACAAAGTATATCTTTTGTACACATTGCCATTTTGCGCATAAGCGAAAGGAAGTACCCCTTGGATTTTGAGTATTTTAGGGCGCGTCGTGATGCGCTGATCGATTCTCTAGAGCGCGGCGAGCTAAACAAAACAGACTTTATTCAAGCTCACGCAGCGCTTTATACTGCACTAGACTTAAAAGAACCTAAGGTAATTGCCGGCTCAACCGATGGCCTCTTTTACTATCAATACTTTAACACCATGGCAAAGCACCATCAAATGTGCTACCGCGATTTAAAGTACAAAGATCCGTTTGTCGCCGTTGAACACCGCAACTTATCAGATCAGCTATATGCCATCAAGGAGCGGGTGACCTACCGCCTTCTATGTGCCGTCGACTTTAAGGGCATAGAAGCCTATTACGTCAAAGCAACCTCTAGGCAACTGAGAAGCAGACTGGTAGAAATCGTCTTTGTTCACGAAGAGAAAGCCATTTTGCACAGCCTAGATTTTCACGTAGTGGCCGAACTTCGTGCCAGAAATCTGCTGCCAGATCAAGAGCGCGCTTCAAAGATCGACAGCTATATCAACCAAAGGTATTACGATGTTTAGTGTCGTACATATGTGGTAAGTATAAAATAGATACTTTAAATTTCTCAGGAGGGTAAATCATGATTACAACGCCAACTATCGCCTTGGGCGAAAACTTCACCATTCAAAAGAAAGTTACTGAGCAAGAGACCGTGGCAAGCTATGGAACAGGTCAGGTAGATAATTTACTATCTACGCCAGCCCTTGTTGCACTGATGCAAGAAGCGAGTGCTCAGCTACTAGACCAAAAGTTGCCTGAGGGATTTATTACCGTTACGCAGATGGTGCAAGTGCTCCACGAAAAACCTTCGCATTTAGGAGCCTTTATCACAGTAAAGGTAGAAGTTGCAGCCTTCGATGGCAATAAGGTACAGTTGACCATGCATGCCTTCGACGACTATGGTCCCATTGGCAGTGGCACCCACGTGCGCGCGATTGTAAATAAGTTTTCTCTGCTGCAGCGCATGAACGAACGCGAAATCTAGCATCGAATTTTTTCGACGACGAACATCCTGTGCCCTACGCAAGTAGGGCCTATTTTACGCTTAGGAGCCCCTATGGAACAAACTTTTGAATGGGCAAAGCACCGCACCTTTCGCGCTGTAATATTTGACTTAGATGGCACGTTAGTTGATTCTATGTGGATTTGGCGCCATATCGACGAGGCCTATTTAGTGGGGCACGGCTTTACCCTGCCCGACGACTTGCAAAAGCAAATTGAAGGCATGTCCACAACAGAGACCGCCAACTATTTTAAAGCGCGATTTAATATACAAGACGATGTGGAAACCATCAAGGCGGAATGGATTCGGATGGCCCAAGATTACTATGCGCAACATATCCCATTAAAACAGGGTGCCGATGTGTTTCTCGACACGCTGAGACAGTGGGATGTAGCGATGGGGATGGGCACTTCGAACTTCAGAGACTTGGCCGAGCTAGTCTTATCGCGTCATGGTGTAATGGCACATTTCAGTAGCTTGAGAACGTCTTGTGAAGTAGACAAGGGCAAGCCCTTTCCAGATGTATTTCTCAAGGTTGCTGAGGATTTGGGCATTAGTCCAGAAGAATGCCTGGTGTTTGAGGACACCCATGCAGGGGTTTTAGCGGCAAAGGCGGCAGGAATGAGCTGTATTGCCGTAGACGATGCCCTTTCTAGGCCATATCTACAAGAGATTATGAAAGATGCCGATGGGGTGATTGTGAATTTCCAAGACCTACTGGTTCACATAAAAAAGGCTCCTGTTTTTGGTGGTTTTGTGATAGAATGATGCCAAAGATAAGGAGTGACGCGATGGAAAAACAAGAAATCAAGCGCATTCTCACGGCTCTAGATACACTGAATTTTGCAGAGCGTATACCAGAGCTCAACCGTCTAAGAAGCCTGTATGGCGAATCATTTGACGCCTTGGTATCAGAACACGTTGCAGAGCAAACCCACGAAGAATGGTCGGTCTTAGCGAGTATTCACCCCCGCAATACAATTGCTGAACTCATTGATATTCAGTGGGAACACATTAGTCGGTCGGGAGGTTTCGAGTTCAATGTGGTAGATCAAGGCACCAGTGCAACGATTCATTGTACCCACTGTCCATTGGCAGAAATGGCCAAGCAAATAGATGCAACCCATTGGGGTTACCTATATTATTGTCAAAAGAGCGCCACGTCGGTAACGAGCTTTAATCCACGTCTAGGCTTTAGTCGCGCCCATACATTAATGCAAGGAAGTTCGTACTGCGACCATCACTACTTTGAAAAATAGATAAGCAGATAAAGATTTGATTTATATCATGTGGGCCTCGGTGAATGTTGCTGAGGCTCTGACTATGCGAACAGAAAGGCTTGTGCAATGAAGAAAAACGATATAATTGCAGGGAAAATTGAGAAGTTGATCTATCCGGGTTTGGGGATTTTAGCCGTTGATGAACACAAGGTTCAGGTGAAGGGTGCACTACCTGGCCAAGTGGTCGAGGCAAGGCTCACAAAAAATCACAGAACAAAAAAGGAAGGCCGGTTACTGGCAGTCTGCAGCCGCGCTGAATACGAGCAAGCCTCCTTTTGTGAGCACTTTGGAAGCTGTGGGGGCTGCGCGCGTCAGACTGTGCCCTACAATAAGCAATTGAACTTAAAAAAAGAGGCCGTGAATGCCCTCTTTTTAGAGCATAATCTGGAGTTTTCTTTCGATGAGATTGTAGGTAGCCCTGAAATTTACGAATATCGCAATAAAATGGAGTACAGTTTTGGCGACGAGGTTAAGGGGGGCCTGCTAAACCTTGGCATGCATAAAAAAGGCCGGTTCTACGATGTGGTGAGCATACCGAATTGCCACTTAATCGATGGAGATTTTAGATGCATTATCGACAACATAGAGGCGCTATGCCGTGAAATGGGCCTCACTTACTTTAATAGAAATTCAGGTTTGGGGTTGGTGCGCCATGTGGTGGTGCGAAAAGGCTTTGGCACTGGCGAGATTTTAGTGGGCATTTCGACGACATCCCAACCGGGATTTGATTCTGAGCGCTTTGTGAGCATGCTTAACGGCTTGAGTTTAGAGGGCAAGATTGTTGGCATCCTTCAGCTTGTGAATGATGCAACGGGTGATGCAGTGAAGGCATCGGAGCACGACCTCTTACTTTTTGGAAAGCCATCGTATACAGAGCATTTAATGGGCCTTACCTTTGAGGTGTCGTTCTTTTCGTTCTTTCAAACCAACACCCAAGGGGCGAGCGTGCTTTATCGTAAGGCCTTGGGTTTGTTGAGCGACATCAATGGCAAGGTGCTTTACGATTTATTTAGCGGCACGGGTACCATTGGCCAAATTGCGGCAAGCCAGGCAAAGTTCGTGTACGGCGTAGAGATTGTCGAGGATGCGGTGTTGGCGGCTACCGAAAATGCCAAGGCAAATGCCCTCGAGAACTGTCAGTTTATCGCAGGTGATGTATTCCATGTGCTAGATGCGGTGCCAGAAAAGCCCGATGTTATTATTGTCGATCCACCACGTGCGGGCATAATGCCAAAAACTGTAGACAAAATCGCGGCATATGGCGTACCCGAAATCCTGTATATTTCCTGCAATCCAAAGACCATGGCGGAGAACCTCGTTCAATTCCAAGAACATGGCTACCACATCCAAAAGGGAAGTATGGTAGACTTATACCCCCACACGGATCACGTTGAGACGGTAGTACTTTTGTCCCACAAGAAGTCACAGGCATCTTCACCGTCTTTATAAACAGGAAAATTGAACAGAATAGACTTTAGGGGCAGTTCAGCCTCTTCACTTGGGAAAATCTCTATTTCTTTGATTAGCGAAGAAATCAGAGATTTTTTCTCGTCATCAGTGATTCTGTCGTATATTAAGTCAAAGTTCGCCAGAAGCGTGTAGATGTTTTCTAAAGTGATTGCATCTTGCGCTACTGCTTTGCGGCGAAGAAGCACATCCTCTATTTTGATTTCAAGTTCCGAGATAATGTCATATAGCCCATCAAGCCGGAGGGCCATATCTTGGATTTTACGATCCCTGAACCGAATATACTCTGGCAAACTGTCGATTTCATTCTCAAGTCGCGTTTTATTCAGTTCGATTTCTCTCAACTTGGAATCGTAGTTTTTCAGTTCTCTATTCAAAGTAGTGGTATCAATTTCTTTGCCAATCCTTGATTTGATTTCTCCAGCAAAATCCTGATTCTTGATTAACTCTCTAATGGCTTCAATGACGAGTGGTTCAATATCAGTTTTTTTCAGAGTCGTAGTATAATCACAGGTTCTTCCCCGTGCAGTTCTGGCTTTGCTGCATACATAATAATAAATCTCTTTATATGTACCATCTTTGTTTGTCCATGCGTGCTTGTTAGTATACATTGGTCCGCCACATTTCGGACACTTTAAAATACCGCTTAACAGGTGGACTCTATCTCGTCCAATTTTGGAAGGAGACCTAACGCCTGTACGTTTTCTTTTTTCATGTACTGCATTCCATAACTCTTCACTAATGATTGCATCATGTTGACCTTCTGCTAAGATGTAATTTTCTTGTGG
>CALFXQ010000378.1 GCA_937958285.1 uncultured Fusibacter sp.
TTAAAGGAATTAGTGAATATTACTTGTGAAGTCGGAAGTATGGGACTTTAATTTTTATTGGTGTGATGTTAAAATGGGCTTTGCTTGGAGGTGTTTTGAATGTCTAGAGTTTTAGTAGCAATGAGTGGTGGTGTCGATAGCGCAGTGGCAGCTGCTCTTTTAGTTGAACAAGGGCATAGCGTAGAAGGTGTTACATTGGTCTTGTTCGACAATCAACCCAATCAAATCGTGAGTGATGCGAGACAAATTTGTAGTGTGTTAAATATCCCACACCATATATTAGATCTTAAAGAGGATTTTTTCAAACAGGTGATGCATCCATTTGCTATGGCCTACGCACAAGGAGAAACGCCAAACCCCTGTGTGATGTGCAATCCATCTATAAAATTTGGCAGGCTATTTGAATACATGATCGAACAGGGTTTTGATTATTTGGCTACTGGGCACTATGCAATCATAAATAAAGTCGATGAATCTTGGGTACTATTAAAAGGTAAGGCTGATCGCAAGGATCAAGCTTATTTTTTGCATAGCTTAAGGGGTGATCAGCTGCCCCGATTACTCTTTCCCCTCGGCGGTTATGGGTCAAAAGATTTGGTGAGAGAAGAAGCAGTCAAACGCAAACTACCTGTGGCGACAAAAAAAGATAGCGATGGTATCTGCTTTGTTGTCGGTCGAGACTATAGGGAGTGGCTAGATGATTTTCTGGGGGTAGATAGTAAAGCAGCTTCTATGGCAGTGGTTGACATTGAGAATCGCATCCTTGGAAGAACGGCGAATCGCTTCGGGGTGACCATTGGTCAGAGAAGGGGACTTGGAGTTGATATACCCAAAGGGCAATGTGTAATAGAAGTAGATGTCGAGAAAAATCGCGTCGTCGTTGGCCCTGAAAAAGATGTTTTTTCTGCGGCGATGATTATCGATTTGCCTCATTGGATTGAAAACACCAATGAAATACCGAGAACAGTCACTGTAAAGCTCTTTAATTGGGGGTACGCTTTGACAGGTGTTTTATTTTTGCATTGTTCTAATCAATGGATCGTGGTATTCGACGCACCAGTTCGTGCTGTTGCAGTGGGTCAGCAAGCGGTTTTCTACTTGGGTGATAGGATTCTTGGCGGAGCGGCAATAAAAAAAGCGCTGTCGCAAAGGGCGCTAGCGCTTTTGAGTGAAGATGCAAGACTTTAAAGACCTACTAATCTTAAAAGATTGCCTTTGCCACTAGGCCAACAACGGCTAGTCCACAACCTAACAAGATGATTGGAATCATTATTGCGAAGATTGCGGGGATTATGAGTACCAAACTCACGATACCGAGCAAACCAAGTAAAAGTTTGATTGTAAATGATGTAACTGTCAGCAAACCTTTTACTACGAGAACGAGCAGTATTAAACCGATAATGAATGACATAAAAACCCTCCTTTAGGGATAAACGCGTATTTGTGATCTGATAACAGAATACGGGTTTAAGTTTAAAGGTTCAAAAGAGTCACATTAGAGTTTTATTAAAGCTTGATATAAATCGGCTAGACGCTTCTAAAGAGAAGGGTCTACTTTTTTTGCTACGTAAAGATTCAGCAAGGAGAGCACAGCGGTTAAAAAGAACACGTATTGTGGTCCGAGATTAGTCCATAAGATTCCGCCAATAAAGGCGACTGCAATTGAGACCACATGATCGAGACTTTGACCCATAGAAAGTGTTGGTGTTAACTCACTTGGCTTTTCGACAATTTTCTTTAAATAGACTGTTCTAACCATTCCCATTTGCGTGCTCATGCGATCTACAACAAATATTGTATAGGCAATAAATAAACCAATGCCCGTTGTTGGAAGCCAGCCGTTAATAAAGCCGATGCAGATGACGCCATAGACGAGATAAACCACAATATACGACCAAGCATCCCAATAAAGGAGACGTTTAACGCCAAACTTGTCAATCCATTTGCCTAGGGCGGGCATAAAGAACACGCCTGCAAAAGACCCAATGATCCCCAAAATGGACAAAGTGTCTGCCTTTTTATTGAGAATTTCTATAAGAACCCATGGGCCATACACGAGCATGATTTGCTTTTGCATACCGTAAAGGATGACCAGTAGATAAAAGTATTTGTACTTCCATCGCCAGATGAACCGGTCCTGACTTGCATGTATACCAGACCATTTCGTTTGTTTATCGAGAAATCCTAATAAGATAAAAATTACTAGAAAGAGTAGCCCTGCAATAACAAAGCTCCATTTTACGGGTTGGTCAAAGCGCATCCATCCGCTTTTGAATCCCCAGTAGGCAATAAGTGCGGCAACCATTTGAAATGCGGTAAAGAGGCCTTTAAACTGTCCGAGTCGTTTTCCAATTTCATCTTGTGAGACAAGG
>CALFXQ010000379.1 GCA_937958285.1 uncultured Fusibacter sp.
GGTTCCATATTGACCTTCCTAAAGAAGTCCAATCCCTTCTTGCCAACTACCATTACCTTGGCCTTCTTAGTAGCTATGTCTAATGCAGCCGTCTTAAGAACGTTGACATTATAGCCACCACAAAGTCCTCTGTCTCCTGCTACCACAATGTAAAGCGTATTGCGCACATCACGAGCTGTAATGAAATCGTGTTTCATTCCCTTTTCTGATGCCAAGATGCTCTTAACGGTACTTAAAACCTCACGATAATAGGGCTTTGTTTTCTCGAGCACATCTCTATTGCGCTTCAACTTTGCTGTGGATACCAGCTCCATGGCTTTGGTGATTTGCTTAGTGCTGTTGACACTCTTTATCTTTCGCTTGATATCGCGCGCACCCATTCCAGCCATACATACCTCCTAAGCTGTGTGATAAGGTCTCTTACGCAATATCTGAATGCGTTGCCTCGAGCGCCTTGAATTTCTCTTTGAAGGTTGCGATAGCCTCTTTGAGTTGGGCATCGGTCTTCTGATCAATTTGACCACTTTCTTTAATCGCCTTGAAAATTTCTGGATGAAAATCAGTAATAAAGTTGATAAAACCTTTTTCAAAGCGTCCAATTGCAGCTACTGGAATATCCATAAGATGTTTATTCGTAGCGGTGTAAATCATCGCGACCTGATGCTCTACTTTCATTGGCTCGTATTGCTTTTGTTTAAGTACTTCCATTAAGCGCTCGCCATGATTGAGGGTCGCCTGAGTATCTTTGTCTAATTCAGAACCAAATTGGGCAAATGCTGCAAGTTCTCGATACTGCGCTAGTTCAAGCTTGATTTTACTTGCCACTTGCTTCATCGCTTTAATTTGAGCACTACCACCAACACGTGAAACAGAGATACCTGCGTTAACTGCAGGGCGCTGTCCAGAGTTGAAGAGTTCTGATTCTAGGAAAATCTGTCCGTCTGTAATAGAAATGACGTTGGTTGGGATATATGCCGAAACGTCACCTGCTTGTGTTTCAATAATCGGAAGTGCAGTAAGCGAACCGCCACCTAGCTTGTCGCTTAACTTTGCAGCACGCTCTAGCAAACGTGAATGCAAGTAGAAAACATCACCTGGATAAGCTTCGCGACCTGGTGGTCTTCTGAGGAGGAGTGACATTGCGCGATAAGCAACCGCATGCTTACTTAAATCATCGTAGATGATAAGCACATCGCGACCGTTATTCATTAGGTGTTCACCCATTGCGCAACCGGCATAGGGTGCTAAATACTGAAGTGGTGCTGGCTCAGAAGCCGAAGCAGACACGACTATTGTATATTGCATTGCGCCTCGATCTTCGAGTTCGCGTACAATTTGTGCGACTGTTGAATTTTTTTGACCAATCGCCACGTAAATGCAAACTACATTTTCTTCCTTTTGATTGATAATCGTATCGATCGCGATCGCGGTTTTTCCCGTCTGGCGGTCGCCGATAATCAACTCACGTTGGCCTTTGCCAATTGGAATCATGGAATCAATGGCTTTAATACCTGTTTGAAGCGGTTGATGAACAGATTTTCTATCGATAACACCAGGTGCTGGTGATTCAATTGGTCTATAGATATCTGTTTTAATGGCACCCTTACCGTCTATAGGTTGACCAAGGGCATTGACTACGCGCCCAATAATTTGATCTCCGACTGGTACTTCAACAATACGACTTGTTCGTTTTACTAAATCGCCTTCGACGATTTTTGTGTCCGCACCAAGTAGAACAACACCTACACTATCCTCTTCGAGGTTTAGTGCCATACCAAATACTGAATTGGGAAACTCCAAGAGTTCGCCAGCCATACACTTTTCGAGACCGTGCACACGTGCGATACCATCGCCGACCTGAATGACAGTGCCGACATCCTCTACTTGGAGCTTATCCTCATATCGTTTAATCTGCTCTTTAATAATCGAGCTGATTTCTTCTGGTCTAAGCTTCATGTTACACTCCTATTCATGGATACACATTATAGGGAAATCTGCGCGAGAGAATCCTTTAGTCCCTCGAGCTTACGCTTAAGCGAGCCATCTAATACTTGATCGCCAATTTGTACCAACATACCACCCATAATGGTAGGGTCGATTACATTGACCACTTCAACCTTTGATCCGGTCATCGCTTCTAGCTTCTGAGACAATTGAATTACTTGCGCTTCTGTCATAGGTGTGACTGTTTTTACAGTGGCCTTTTGGATCTTAAAGTGCGATTGATAAAGCACTTCGAAGGCGTCAAAAATACCCAAAATATTAAATGTGCGCCTCTTGTCGATGAGCACCTTCAAGAAATTTAACATCTCTTGACACACTTGACCCCCGAAAACAGAATCGACAATTTGCTTTTTTTCGAGTTTATCAATCTTTGGTGTTCTAAAGAGTTCATAAAAAGCTATCTCATTGCGAAATGCACTTGTAATACCAGTAAAATCCTCGTAAACAGCCACTAACATATTAGACTCTACTGCTGCATCAAAAAGTGCTTGAGCATAAGTTTCGTTAACTAATTGTGCCATTTAGTTTCGCCCACTCTCTCGATGACATCGCTAATCAACGCGCCATGCTGAGCTGCATCCAATTCTTTATCGAGTACTTTGGATGCTGCCAGAATCGCAAGTGAAGCAATGTCATCCTTAAGCTGATTGATTGCCTTATCGCGCTCGAGAGAAATTTCCTTCTGAGCATGTTCCTTCATTTGTTCGATTTCCACTTCAGCATGCTTAATGATGTCATTGGCGCGCTGAGTTGCCTTAAGCCTAGCATCTGAGAGTATCTTTGCTTCTTCGTCTTTTACATTTGCAAGCTTGTGCTCATACTCTGCTTTTAGTGTATTTGCACTTTGTACGCGTTGCTCCGCATCGTCGAAAGATGCTTTGATACGTTCTGAACGCTTTTTGAGCATGTCGCTCACAGGACCAAAAAGTTTCCATCGAAGGAAGGCAAATAACACGAGTGTGTTAAAGATCTGCATAAACAGGGTTACACCCGGTTCAACCAGACCAAATTTAAGACCTGCTGCCAAAACAGCTTCCATAAGATCCCTCCTTGTTTATAAACCGCCACTTTGAACAAGCTGCGTTTAGAGCATGTTCACCAATGGGTTTGCAAAGAGAAGAATCAGAGCAATAATCAAACCATAAATACCTGTTGTCTCTGCAACTGCTGCACCAAGTAGCATTGTACGAACAATGTCACCTTGCGCTTCTGGCTGACGGCCTACGCCTTCAGCGCCTTTACCAGCAGCATATCCTTGGCCAATACCAGGGCCGATACCTGCAATCATCGCTAAACCTGCACCAATTGCAGAACACGCAAGAATTAGAGCTTTACCTGTAATAGGTTCCATATGTATTTCCTCCCTAGTCGATCGTTCCGTTTTCGAAAAACGCGCTTTACCTAAACAATAAATTCACTTACAACAAGTTTAAGAGTGGATTTGCAAACATGAGCACGAGCGAAATAATGAGTGCATAAATGCCTGTCGTTTGGGCAACCGCCTGTCCTAGAAACATTGTTCTAACAATTACAGATTGTAATTTTGGGCGCTTTCCAACTGCCTCAGTTCCTTTTCCCGCTGCATAACCTTGACCAATACCTGGTCCTACACCAGCAATCATCGATATTCCTGCGCCGATTGCTGAAGCCATTAAAATAAGTGCTGAGTTTTGTGTTGTGACTTGACTAATCAATGGATTGCCGTAAAGTAAAATCAGTGCGACGACAAGGGCTAATATTCCCGATGTCTCTGCAACTGCAGCGCCCAACAACATAACCATTACAGTTTGCTTGTTGTTCTTTGGATTCTTAGCTGTCGCTTCTGCGCCTTTACCTGCGGCATAACCCTGACCAATTCCTGGTCCTATTCCAGCAATCATTGCAAAACCGGCACCAATGCACGATGCGGCCATTACTAATGTCTTGCCATCAAAGGTCATCAACCAATTGAGGAATTGGACGATAAAATTCGTATTTTCCATTTTACACCTCTTATTAGTCGATTGCCATTGATACGAATACCATTGTTAACATCGTGAAGATAAACGATTGCAACAACCCTGCAAACAAGTCAAAGTAAATATGAAATACTGCAGGAATGGGGAGAACGGCAAAATATCCTAGAGCACCGTACAAGAGCGACATGATAATCATACCACCCACAATATTGCCAAAGAGACGGAAGCTCAATGAAATGGGTGTTGCTAGCTCACCGATAATATTGAGTGGCAACAAGAGTGGAAAAGGCTCTAAAAACCCTTTAAAGTAACTTGCGCCTTTGCTGATTGTCCCTCCCACGTGAATGGTGAAAAATGTCATGAGAGCAAGTGCCAAAGTTGTATTCACATCTGCAGTTGGTGGTCTTAAACCAAACAGACCCGCCAAATTGGCAAATGCGATAAAAATAAGCAAAGTCCCCATATATGGCGCGAAATTGACGCGTTTTTCACCCATTGTCTGCTTAACAAGACCATTTATGCTCTCGACAAGTAGTTCTGCAAAATTTTGCGCACCTTTTGGAATTTCTTCACGTTTTCGTGTTAACCACAGCACGAGCAGCATAATAACCGCCATAATAAACCATGTTGTGGTGACAGTTTGAGATAGCTCAAAATCGCCAATGAGTATCTTATAGGGGCCAAACCCTAATGTACCCGGCATAGACTATTCCTCCTTTCTTTAAAGATAAATGAACAAAATTTGAAAGTAATTCTACTTATACTGCTTTTTATTCAACAAGTTTAAGGCAAACACCACAAACTTGATTGAAACAAGTCCAAACGCAGTGCCAAATACATTGAGATAAGGCGACTTTATCGCTACGAATAAAACAATTGCCGTGATCATGAACCTTAAAAAGTACTTAAGACTTGCATACTGCGTTGCTTTTCCAGGTGCCATTTTAATGGACTTACTCAAGGTCAAAGCCAACTCATAAAAGTTCAACAAACCAATAGCGGAACCGAACAATAAACCTAAAGCCAAGGCCATTGGATTTGGTATCCAAAAGGCACCTATTGCACCAGCGATACAGTTGAGAACAATTGTCCATTTGATTACTTGAAATACCGTGCCCCGTACAGAATTCATCATGTTTACTTACGCCTATCTTTCTTATTAGCGGCCATTGTAAATTTATACAAACTCACAAAGGCTGAAGCAGTACCAATCGCAATGAGCAACAACAAAAAGAGCGGTGATGTACCCAATTTTTTATCTAGCCAGTTTCCTGCAAATAGACCACCAGCAATTGGAACAATCATCATGATGCCCACTTGTGAAAGCAAGGCCAAGTTTTCGTACATCCTGAAATCATTCTTACCCAAGTTTACGTCCTCCAAACTTCAAGTGTTCAAAGCGCTCGCGCCTTACACTCAAGCGCTTTGCATGGTTCGAAGCGCCTCAGAAATCAGGAGCTTGCAGCCCGTTGCTGCCTGAATCTCTTCTATAGTAAACTCAGGATGGTATTCAGTGAGCATGAGCCCTTGATCAGTGACGATCATGACACCCATTTCAGTGACAATCATATCGACAGCACCCGCTGCAGTAAGCGGCAGAGTACAGGACTCGAATATTTTAACTTCCCCTTTTGCCGTATGTTCCATCGCAACAATCACTTTTTTGGCACCTGTAACCAAATCCATTGCGCCGCCCATGCCTGGCACCTTTTTACCTGGTATCATCCAGTTGGCCAAGTTGCCTCTTGCATCTACCTGAAGTGCGCCCAACACTGTATAGTCTAAATGACCACCTCTAATAATTGCAAAAGACATTGCACTGTCAAAGAACACAGCTCCTGGCAATATCGTTACAGGCATTGAGCCTGCATTGACTAGGTTTCTAATTTCAGCACCTTTTTCTGGAGCTGTACCCATGCCGATAAACCCGTTTTCGGACTGAAATATGACTTCTATGCTATCTGATACGTAGTTTGCAACCTCTGTAGGGAGGCCAATGCCCAAATTCACTAGATCGCCATCTTTAAACTCCATTGCAACGCGTTTGGCGATTACTTCTCTGATCTGATTTTTATCCATCTTAAACCTCCTTCACAATCGCATCCACAAAAATATGTGGGGTGTGAATGTTATTGGGGTCTAAAGCACCCAGTTCAACAATTTCGTGGGCCTCTACAACAACGCACTCTGCAGCCATTGCCATTAGCGGGTTAAAATTCCTCGCCGCTTTGTCGTAGATACAATTGCCCTTTTCATCGACCCACTCCGCTGCAATCAGCGCGTAATCGGCTTTTAAAGGTTTTTCAACTAAAAATTTAACGCCGTCAATCTCGAGAATTTGCTTGCCCAACTCAACAACTGTGCCAATACCCGTGGGTGTGATAACACCACCTAAACCTGCACCTGCAGCGCGTACCTGCTCTGCTAATGTGCCCTGAGGTGTGAGGATAACCTCCATACGACCATCGTTCATGCGCTCCCCTGACTCAGGGTTAGTGCCAATATGCGATGTGTACACGCGTTTAACCATATTGTTCACCACTAAGCGCCCAACACCACGATCGGGAAAGCCCGTATCGTTGCAAATCAATGTAAGATCTTTGCATCCCTTTTCGATAAGGGCACTGATTAATGTCTCTGGCGACCCTACCCCGAGGAAGCCACCAACCATCAGTGTCATGCCATCTTTAATCGCTGCAATGGCATCTTGAGCAGTTTTCTGCTTGTTCATACTACACCTCCACAACACCATGGACGTTACCCCGTCCAACTATTAGAATAACACACTTTCACCGATGAATACACTAAAATCATCACGAAGTTGTAATGAATATGTGTACACAAAAATGCAAAAAACCATCGAAACCTTGCGGCCTCGATGGCTTATTTTTTTTATATGTGCTTATAAAATTCCGCGCATAAAAAACATTTGTATTCTTTGGGCAACCATTTACTCTGCGCTATAATAGCGTCCAATTGCCGCGATAATCTTTTCGCACGCTGTACCATTGCCATAAGGGTTTTCAGTACTTGCCATCTTCTGGTAAAGATTAGCATCGGTGAGCAATTGATGCCCTAAATCATATATGCGCGCTTCTTCAATTCCAGCCATTAGCAACGTACCCGCAGCAACGCCTTCTGGACGCTCTGTTTCCGTTCTAAGTACTAACACCGGAATTTTAAGAGCGGGTGCTTCTTCTTGCATCCCACCTGAATCCGTCATTAAAAAGTGTGCCTTGGCCATGAGGTTTGCAAATGGTTTATAGCTTAATGGCTCTATCAAGTGGATTCGAGGGTGATCTTTGAGAATCTCATTGGCCACTTCGCGAACTTTAGGATTTAAGTGAATGGGATACAGCACAGTGATTTCGGGATGGTCATCTGCCAATCGCTTAATTGCAGAGAATATATTGCGCATAGGTTCCCCTAGGTTTTCTCTACGATGGGCAGTTACCAGAATTAGCTTTTGACCTTGTTCAAAAATCTCGTTAATTAAAGGCAACTCAAAAGTGTAATTGGGCTCGATGACACTTAAAAGCGCATCGATTACAGTGTTGCCCGTAACCGCTATTACTTGGTCTGATACGCGTTCTAAGAGTAGGTTTTCGCGGTTGACTTCTGTAGGTGCAAAATGCAAATCGGCAAGACGCGACGTCAAGACGCGATTCATTTCCTCCGGATAAGGCGACCATTTATTACCACTTCGAAGGCCCGCTTCTACATGACCCACACGAACACCCTTATTAAACGCTGCCATACTCGCGGCAAAAGTGGTCGATGTGTCACCGTGAACGAGAATCATATCTGGCTTTGCTTGGTCGAGAATATCTTCCATGCCGATGAGAATATTGCTTATAATTTCTGATAACTTTTGATTCTGCTTCATTATATTTAAATCGTAGTCGGGCGTTATCTGGAAGATCTCCAAAACTTGATCGAGCATCTCTCTGTGCTGCGCAGTAACGCAAACCATGGCTTCTATCCAGTCCACTTTCTCGAGTGCCTTTACAAGTGGAGCCATCTTTATTGCTTCTGGTCGCGTGCCAAATACAGACATCACTTTTATTTTACGATTGGGTATCACCGTTTCCTCCAATAGATTGGCTTTATTCTTCGACTTTTCGATTTCTCAAGCTATTCCTGATAGGGATTGCAATTAAAATCACCGCGATAACAATCACAACACTCATTTGAAGATAGTTTTTCTTAAGTAGTAGCACACCGCCAATACCCAAGAGGGTGTTGATTAAGTACAACAATAAAACTGTACGTTTTTGTCCAAATCCCATACCCAATATTCGATGGTGCAAATGGCCTTTGTCGGCTTCGAAAGGGTGCTGACCCGTTGCGGTTCGACGCACGATTGAAAAGAATGTATCGAAAATTGGAATACCTAGCGCTAAAACAGGTGCAAAGAAAGCAATGGCGGTCGCAGACTTTATCGTTCCCTCAATAGAAATTGCGGACAAAATAAACCCTAAGAACAGCGAACCCGTATCACCCATAAAAATTCTAGCCGGATTAAAATTATAGGGCAAGAATCCAAGACATGCACCAGCGATAATCAGCGTGACGATTGCGGTTTCTGTTCTTCCGTTTACAAAGGCAACATACGCCAAGGTGAAGGCAGAAATAGTGGATATCCCACCTGCAAGGCCGTCTAGGCCGTCGATAAGATTCAAGGTGTTTGTTATTCCTACAATCCAAATAATTGTAATGACAGTTCCCAAGAATTCATCGACCATAAAACTTTGCTGTAGATTGAACAAACTCGAAACCCAGGTAATGCGAATATCCGCAAAGACCAAAATAAAGGCCGCTAAAATCTGAACCATCAACTTGTATTTTGCCTTTATTGGGGCAATGTCGTCGACAAAGCCCAAAAATACGATAATCAACGATCCCACCATAATGGCGAAAAGCTTAGTAGTAGGTAAATCGATAAATAAAAACAGCGCGATCATTACTGCCACAAAAATTGCCAATCCACCAAGTCGTGGAATCGGGTTTTTGTGGACACGGCGATCGTCTTTTGGCACATCTATTGCACCCACGTGATGGGCAACTTTAATAATAATTGGCGTTGCAATCAAGCTGATAAAAAAGGCTGTCAGCATTGGTAAAAACAGTTTTATAACCACATTGGCCTCCAAAAATTCTCTTCAGGAATGACTTCTCTTAGACTATGTGATACGCACAAAGTCACCTAGTCACTCTCGTGGTTATTCTATCCTTAAAGCAATAGAATTGCAATTACAAAAGAATGACAATCTAAGTGGCCTATTTAGTTCCAAAAAGACGATCCCCAGCATCACCAAGGCCAGGAATGATATACGCGTGATCGTTTAGGCGCTCATCGATTGCCGCTACGAAAATATCTACATCGGGATGTGCTTCAGATAATGCCTTAACACCTTCAGGACAACCAATTAGACACACGAACTTAATGCTTTGAGCGCCACGCGCTTTCAAAAATTGAATGGCTGCGATTGCCGAGCCCCCAGTTGCAAGCATAGGGTCCACTACAAACAAGTCTCGATCTGAGATATCTGTTGGCAACTTACAGTAGTACTCTACTGGCTCTAAGGTTTCGGGATCTCGATATAACCCAATATGCCCTACCTTTGCGGCAGGCAAAAGATTTAAAAATCCGTCGACCATACCAAGACCCGCTCGAAGAATAGGAATAATTGCCAACTTTCGACCCGCCAACATCTGGGCTTTTGTCATCATAATTGGCGTCTCAATTTCCACCTCTTCGGTTGGTAAATCTCTCGTTACTTCATAGGCCATAAGCATCGCCACTTCTTTAACTAGCTCCCTAAACTCCTTTGAACCTGTGTTTTTATCGCGGATAATACTGAGTTTATGTTGAATTAATGGATGATTCATTTCAAATACTTGACTCATAGTGATCTCCCTGCCTCGATGGCCATAATTTTATCTATGCGATTTTGATGTCTACCACCTTCGAAAGATGCATCTAAATAGGCATCGACAATACGAAGGGCCAATCCTGCGCCTGTTACTCGACCACCTAATGCAATCACATTCGCGTCGTTGTGCATGCGCGTCATTTCTGCACTAAATACATCCGTCAAGACAGCGCAACGTATCCCTTTCATCTTATTTGCAGCCATGGCAATGCCTTGTCCCGTTCCGCAAATCAAGATACCACGATCACATCGACTCTGCTGAATTGCCTCACCAACAAGCTTGGCATAATCTGGGTAATCTACTGACTCTGTGCCATCACAACCAAAATCCATTACCTCGATGTTTCGCTTTTCCAAATGAGCGATAATCTCTTGCTTTAATTGATAACCGCCGTGATCACATCCAATTGCAATTTTCATACCAACCTCCTCAAGGTTTTATTACTTCACTCTTCCATATGGGTATCGCTTAAGAAATATCTTTTCATTTCTACTCCAAAGCACCTGCCCATAAACAATTCCCGCTAATACAAATCCCACGCCTGTAATCAAGAGCAACTGAAGCGTGACCGGTGCACCCATTTTAAATAGTGCATTTAACAATAGCATAATTCCCCAATAAATCACAAAGGTAAAGAAACCCCAGCTAATCACGCCAAACTTCAAAATAAACTGAAATTTACCACGCTCTCTATTAAACTGCCAATTGTCATATACCATTGCTGCATACTCGGCATCACGTTCAGCCTTTGTGAGTTTTTTCTTCTTTTCAGCCATTGTTCTCCTCCAAAAATTTGTGCCCTGCTGCCTTTAATAGCCGGTTCATCACCGCGAGTCCTACACCATGTTGGGGTATTGCACGGACTAACACAATGGTGTAGCCTTCTAGATCAGCAACGCGAAGTTCATCAAAAAGCGTTTTTCCCAAAAGATTTGCATCGCTCTGAAAGATGTAGCGAACACGCTCCCCAAGGGATTCAAGGGCTTCTATTTTCGATGCCAATACCGCTGGAGACATGTGCTCTGGAACTACAATCACCTTGGCCTCTGGGGCATAGTGTCGGTATTTCATCCCGGGAGCCTTGGGCACCATTTGAGCGTTGGCTTCAACTAAGAGGGTGGGATCCATATCTATTGGCCCTACCACTGCTTCTATCGATTCTAGTGTAACACCACCAGGCCTTAATAGCACAGGAATATTGTCGGTAAGATCTAAAACTGTAGATTCGAGGCCCCAATCCACATCGCCCCCCAATATAATTGCGTCGACACGACCGTTCATTTCATCGAGTACATGCCGTGCCTTTGTGGGACTTGGCTTGCCCGAGAGGTTCGCAGAGGGCGCTGCCACAGGGACACCTGCAAGTTCTATAAGCATACGGGCAATGGGATGCTCGGGGATTCGTATCGCAACCGTATCTAAGCCACCGGTTACGCTCAGTGGAATACGTTCTGATTTTTCGAAGACCAAGGTTAAAGGCCCCGGCCAAAAGCGACGCATTAAGGCATGCGCCTTGCTGGGTAGCTCTTTAATTAGCGGACCAAGTGCGCTTTCGTCGGCAATGTGCACAATGAGCGGATTGTCGCTTGGCCTACCCTTTGCGCGATAAATCTTAGCTGTTGCCGTTGACATTAATGCGTGTGCACCCAAGCCGTAAACCGTTTCGGTGGGAAAAATTACCGTCCCTCCCGCGCGCAGTATTTCTGCCGCAGGCCGAAGCAATTCTAAGATTACCTTGTTGTCTCTCGTTTCTACAGGCTGTTCAAGCCAAGGTTGTACATCGATAATTAGGGTTTTCTTTACTTGGCCCTCGTGATCTTGCGTCTGTGCCATGGTCTTGCTCCCATCTGCTTTCGCAAAAAAGTGCTCCCATGGTGGAAGCACTTTAGAATTGTAAATAAGCCATGCAATTAGTCGTTATCACTCGCTGCCATCAGCTCAGCTTGGCGCATCGTAACCAATGCATCGATCATTTCATCGATATCGCCATCCATAAACTGACCGAGTTTATAGAGTGTTAAAGGGATCCGATGATCCGTGATACGACCTTGCGGGAAGTTATAAGTGCGGATTTTGCCGCTGCGATCGCCAGTGCCCACCTGCTCCTTGCGCTCTGATGCAATCTCCGCTTGTTGTTTTGCCAATTCAATATCGAATAGCTTGGCCTTTAAAACCTGTAGCGCCTTTTCTTTGTTTGAGAGCTGTGATTTTCCATCCTGACAAGATACCACAATGCCAGAAGGCAAATGGGTTATACGAACAGCAGAGTCGGTGGTATTGACGGACTGTCCACCGTTTCCAGATGATCTAAAAACGTCGATGCGCAGGTCTTGTTGACGCACTTCTACCTCTACATCGTCTACTTCTGGAAGTACGGCAACCGTCGCGGTGGATGTGTGTATCCGACCCTGAGACTCTGTGGCGGGTACACGTTGAACACGGTGAATCCCCGATTCAAATTTTAGGCGTGAATAAGCACCGCGACCATTAATCATAAAGATCGCTTCTTTTATGCCACCAGCACCGGTTTCACTCGTAGACATAAGCTCCACTTTCCAGCGCCGCCCCTCTGCATAGCGCATATACAAACGCTGCAATTCTTGGGCAAAAAGACCTGCCTCATCACCACCAGCACCTGCGCGAATCTCCACAATAACATTCTTATCGTCGTTGGGATCTTTTGGCAAGAGCAATAAACGCAAGCGCTCTTTGATTTCAATTTCTTTAACTTCGGATTCTTTGATTTCCATCTTGGCAAGTTCGCGCATTTCTTCGTCGTTCTCGTTTTCCAAGATATCTTTAGCTTCGGCCAATTGGCTAGTCACCAACTTGTACTCGCGAAATGCAGCCACAATTGGCCCCATTTCTGCATGGTCTTTCATCAAGCGCTGCCATTCGCTTTGTACGGCAATCACTTCGGGATCCGAAATCTTAAATTCTAAATCTTTGTACTTCTCTTCTAATAGTTGCAACTTATCTAACATATTAACCCGTCTTTCTGCCATAGACAACTCGCGGATGCCCCGCTAGGTCTCTCGACATCACAATATCTATAAAGCCGTTCTCTGCCAATAATGCCATTACCGATTCTGCCTGATCATAGCCAATTTCAAAGAACAATGCGCCGTTACTATTTAAATGGCGCGAGGCGCCATGTGCTAACTTTCGGTAAAAATCTAGTCCATCTACCCCGCCATAAAGCGCCAGATGGGGTTCGTAATTTCCCACGTCTACCATGAGTTTTGTCATATCTTCTTTAGAAATGTAGGGTGGGTTCGACACGATGACATCAAAGCGCTCTTCTTGATGTAAACCAGAAAAACAATCGCTTTTTCTTACATCTATACGGTCGTATACATGATTACTATAAGCGTTTTCCCGCGTGATTTCAATGGCCTTTTCTGAAATTTCAAGTCCTACACCCCGCGCCGCCGCATTTAAAGCCAGTAATGATACAATCACGGCACCACTCCCTGTGCCCACCTCGCAAACACATGTAAAGCCCGGCATGCTATCTAGCACCGAAGTCACTAGAAGTTCAGTGTCTGGTCGTGGGATAAGAACACCTGGGCCAACCTTAAAATCCATGCCCATAAACGATTTTTTTTCAATTAGATAGGCGATGGGTTCTCCTAAAGTGCGTCTTTTAATCCACAACTGATAGTTGGCCAGGTCTTGCTCAGATAAAGAGTAATCATCCTTAATCATCAGTTCGTGCCGTTCCCAACTTAAGAGATGACAAAGTAATAATTGAGCATCGAGAATTGGTGTGCTGAATTCGCTTTCAACACTAGCCAACTGCTGGTAAGCCCAAGAAAGCGCGGATTTAACCAACATACTGGGCTTCTTGTCGATATTTAAAGTAACAACTCGCGCAAAGGGACTCGTAATTGACATGTCCCATGCCATCGATGGCCACTTGATCGCCGTCAAAGACAAATTTACCATCAATGGTACGACCATTGAGCACCGCTTTTTTTCCGCATCGGCAGATGGTCTTTAACTCCTCTAGGGTATGCGCGAGTAGCAATAAGCGCTGACTCCCCTCGAAGCCATCTGTGCGAAAATCTGTACGCAAACCATAGCAGATAACGGGTATTCCCATTGTCACTGCAATTTCGAAGAAGGCATCTATGTGCGCTGCGCTAAAAAACTGCACTTCATCTACTAAAATACAGTGCAAAGCACCTTTTTTTACTTCTGTTTGCACGATTGCCTCTATGCTGTCTTCGCGACCGACTATGTAATCGACAGTACGCGCCATGCCGAGTCTCGACACAATGGTTTGCTCGCCTTTTGTATCGGTGTGCGGTTTTAAAAGGATAATGCGCATACCGCGCTCTTCGTAATTAAAAGCCACTTGCAGCAGCGCTGTGGATTTTCCAGAATTCATTGCACCATAGCGAAAATATAATTTTGCCATTTTTTCCTCCATGCACCAATAAATAAAAAGGATTAGAGTTATTAGCTCTAATCCAGTCGCGACTACTTAATGTTGTATTTTGCTTTGAACTTCTCAGCTCTGCCGCCGCGATCGACTTGCTTAACAGTACCAGTAAAGAAAGGATGGCATTCCGAGCAAATCTCAATTCGGATTTCTTTCTTTGTGGACTTAGTTTCGAAGTTGTTGCCACATGCACAGTGGACGTCGACTGTTTTGTAGTTAGGATGAATATCCTTTTTCATAAGGCTCACCTCTTTCCTTCCCAAGATTTTTATAAGTCACCTTACTAAGTCATGCCCAATAAGGTGCATGATATTTCTAGTATGAAAACCATTAAATTATAGCATGACTCCTTCAGATAAGCAAGCAAGGATTTAAGATTTTTTTATCGATTTTTTTGCAAAGGTCATATAGAATGTAAGTACAAATGTAAATTTGTTTTCTAGGTGAAAGAGGAAAAACATGAAGTCTTTGAGAGTTATTCTTTTTATATGTCTCACAATAGGTTTAGGCTTCGTTTTGGGCCTTAGCAGCGGCACAGTAGAAGCCGAAACCACATATCCAATAGGCACACTTACTCTTGATAAGCAGCCTTTAACCATCACAGAGGCAGTATATCGCATAGACGGACATTCTGCAATCCCCATGCGTGCATTTTCTGAAGCGTTTGACATACAGGCCAATTGGTACCCTGAAACCGAAGAAATCACCCTTTATCGCACCAATAATTACATGCGCTTTAAACTAGGAACTGCCTTTGCCACTTACAATGGGTATCCAGTAACACTTCCCTTTGCACCAACTACTATAGACAAGCAAATATACTTGCCCTTGGCCAATGTGGCAAAGGCATTTGGTTTCTTCTACACAGAAGATGAAAATAGCGCCACACTAACAACGCGTAACACAACGCGCTATTACACCTTCGAAGATCATTATTTGGAGACGAGAGATTTTCCTTCCTTTAAATACACACTTGCCCTTCCCTATGGGTGGGACACCCTTGCCCCAGATGTGTTCGGTATTAAAGATGAATACGACGATTATAACCTTCGACTCGGCAGTGTACTTTTAGAGACTGTTAAGGCACAAGACCTTTTTGGCTATCGTGACTTGCTAAAGTCTGAGCTCCAAAAGCAATGTACAACAAAGCTCAAAATTATTGGTGAGGGCAATCTCACAAAAAACAGTATCCGTATCGAATTTATCAGTTACCAACTCAATCTAGATACTGGTATACGAAATTACGAGACTTTTCTTGTTGAAAACGACGGCTCCATATACACCTTCGATGCAAGCTACGCCCCTACCGAAGATTTCAATTACTTGAGTACCCTATATCGTTACATTATGAGTACACTTCAATTTCCCAACAAGACCATTAGCAGAGACCATGAACACTATGTCGAGCAATCCCCATTTGTGACCCTTGGCGTTACACTTTCAACACCTTTAGGATCTAATCAAGAGGTCTTCAAATCATCGCCATTGATTGGAACCATTACACATCACCAAAAGTTAACTGCCATGTATGCCATTGTTTCCAAAGACAATAAACAACTCAAACTCAGTATTCCCATCTCTGAAGAAGGTGCCTTTAACACATTGCTGCATACCCCTTTTGGCTCTGGTAAGCACAATATCGAGGTAATTGGTGTGCCCTCAGATGGAAGCGCCGAACAGTCTCTACTTGTGTTTTCTGTAGTGAACTTATCAGACATGGTTACCCAATACTTAATTCCCACAAAGTATATACAAAGCGATACAAAGGAAATTCAAGCCTTGGCATCAATCCTCGTCACCGATAAAAGCAGTAGCTACTTTAGATCAAAAGCCCTATTCGATTGGGTCGTCGAAACAATACAGCCAGAATTTGGACTTCCCAAACGCACCCTTAACCTCACGGTCAATCCACCGAGGCACTTATCAGAAATCTTGGTCAAAGAACGCGCTACACCTCTTGAATACAATTTAGTGCTCGCTGGTCTCCTGCGCGCTCAGAATTTTCAAGCTAAGGTGGTTTCGGCCATTAAAAACAATCAGCTCTCATTTTATGTAGAAGCCTATATCAACGGCCGATGGATGGCCATGGACCCTGTAAGCGCTGTACTTGCAAGAGAGTATCCTCATCTGACGACAATCACAGCAGATAGTGCACCTACACCAATTAATCAGTTCACCTATTTTCATTATATTCCCGTTAAGGCATATCAAAAGCTGTTCGATGCCTATAGCGAAGTGGAATAGCGCATTTTAAATAAAAAAATGGCATCGGTTATTCAGTTAACCGATGCCTCTTTTTTCGTTTTAACCGCTTTTTTTGATGCCCAAAATGGCACGTGCCTCGTCTGGAGTCGCAACTCCCCGACCAGCTTCGTTGGCAATACGCGCAATACGCGCTACTAGTTGTGCATTCGATGTTGCCATTTCACCTTTATTATAGTAGATATTGTCTTCGAAGCCCACGCGTACATGGCCACCCATTGCAATTGCCATTAACGCAAGTGGCGTCTCGTAGCGACCAATACCCGCCACTGTCCATGTGCAACCAGAAGGTATGCTGCGCACCATGTGCATGAGGTCTTCCGGCTCTCCTGGACAAGCGCCAGGAACACCCAATACAAAGTCAAAATGAAGGGGCATTTGCAGAACGCCCTTTTTAACCAATTTAAGGGCATTTGCAATCATTCCACGCTCAAAGACTTCAATTTCTGGCTTTACACCAAGTTCAGCCATTTTTTTTGCAAAGATTTCTATGTTCTCTTCTGTGTTCATAAATACTTCAGCGCCAAAATTGCAAGTCCCCGCCGAAAGTGTTGCCATTTCAGGTGCAAGATCTACAGGCTGGAGTCTTTGTTCGGGTGTATGCCATGTTGCGCCTCCTGTAGAAGGCTGAACAATCACCGGGCATAATGCTTCAATCTTCTCTTTGATCTCTTTGTACACTGCATAGTCTTGTGTGGGATTACCCTCCGCGTCTCGTGCATGTACATGTACAATCGACACACCCGCATGATAACAAGCCAATGCTTCTTGGGCAATCTCGTCTGGTGTAACCGGTAGTGCAGGTTGTAGTGCTTTGGTTACTTCTGCACCAGTAAGTGCCGCTGTAATAATGAGTTTTTCCATGGTTTACCCCCAAGTTTTATCACCGTGTGAACCAGCACGGATAGGGTTATTATATCACGAGCTACCGCTCTAGAAAACCATTTCCCGAGAGCTTTCCTTCATACGAAAAGTACACAAAGCCAATTGTCATATTGATGATTACAAGGAGTACTAAAGACCATATGCGTTCTAGAGAAACCTTTGTTAAGGATGCAATCTCTAATCCAAAATCAATGGATTGATGGTTGACAATAGGGAGGAGTAAATATTGCCAAAAAACATTAGCCAAGATAAACGCAATCAAACCCACGGATAAAGACCAGATAAAAACAAACCCGTTGATTCTCAAAGACCCCATACCTAGAATCTTAATTAGGCGCCTATAAGGCGTAACTACTGTGGTTGCCGTTGTATAGAACAAAATCAATACACCTATGCCCAATATCACCATACTAGAAATTAAAGGGATAATAAGACCTCTAGCCAATTCAAAGATATATCCAAATTGACGCTTCACAGAAACCGTATAGTCGATGGCGTAATCGCCTTTTCCCTCATGAAAGATAAATGTCTTATCTGAGGGCGCGAGATAACCCAAGATGCGCCCATTGTCGAAAGTCGCATGGGCAATACCCACAATCACACCTATACGCAATTGACCATGTCCGTCATAGAATCGCAGACGCTCGCCTAAGTCTTCTTTATCGTCAACTAACCCTCTTCCCACGACAATTTCATTGGGGTAAACTGGCAATCTACCACTTATAAGTTGAATGTCGAAAGGCTCAAAGCCCTCTTCACTCACAACCCCTTTGGCATACAAAAGTGAGGCTCCATCAATGACAATTGGATTGTAGGTATAACCCACTTCAGTTTCTGAGGAATCAGCTTCACGCGAATCGGCATTGACATTTAAAGCAACTTTATCCTTTGCAAATCCCCATAGTGATGGATTTTGAACTAATGCCTCAGACCAGTTACCCACTTCTATCGAAATAATCAACAGCAGCGCTATCATCGAATTCACAAACACAATGCCTCCTATGCGGCTCAACATCGAATAGGGTTTAGGCTGTGGAAGTTTATTAGAACGATAAAGATTTTTATGATTTCTGAGACTCACAAAAAAGCGTTGCACAACTGCGTTGATAATAACCATTACATTCATCCAAAATCCAAGACCAAGCCCGTGAATAATCATTAATCTTACACTGCTAATCTGATTGATATCGAGTTCAGATGCCGCAGTAAGGTTCATCAGATAAGGTCTGAGTATAAATGAGGAAATTAAGAAAGCGAGTAACAACAATAGCATAAAGTAATTGAGGTATACATCTAGGTGATCGAAGCGCCAACGGCCTTGAAAAACCATACTGTGGGGATAATTGATGACCAAGTGCTTGAGTACCACAAATATGATATAAATAATGAGAATTAGCTGGATCAACCACATGCAAAGCGCTATAACCAAAGGCAATATGAGCTGTCGCAGTTTTAGACTTCTAAAGTAACCATCCGACAAATATTCCGCCATTAGTGGTTTGTCGTACCTTTGCATAAATGCTTCTAATAGAGAACCTCCAGCACTATTTTGCTGCTTTAAATCAAATGCGGTTCCATCTTTTTCGACTTCACTTACAGAGTACACAAAAATCCTCTGCTGCCCAATCTGACTAGTTTCATAATGTGAATCATTGAGTATGCCGCACACCCGATAAGTACTCAATTGATCGTAACCTGCCAAGGTGATGACATCGTCGATACCAACGCCATAGGCACTTGAAAAATAGCCATTGATGAGAACATCTCTTGGAGCTTTTGGCAAGGCGCCCTTTACCAGTGGCAATCTCCATGAAGGGGCGTATGCTATGACCTTGATTGGCAAAAAAGTAAAAGACTTCTCGACAAGTCGATTTTGAGTACGTTCAAACCCATATGCCTGCCAGAAGGCAGAAAAACCAAATATGTTCGCACGACTGTTCACTTCTTCTATGTCGCTTTTAGCAATGGGCTCAGTTACATAATAGGAATCCTTGTCGATGTTTAAGCGCACATCTCGAGCGTGAATCGTCGACACATAACTAATAAGCCCCAATGTGGCAGTTGTGTTCAGCAAAGTGAGCACAATCATGAGCACAAGAGATATACTTAAGAGCCACCGACGCTGTATGACTTGAATGGCGAGTCCAAACACATTACCACCCCTTGCCCTTAAGCCATCCGTAGAGTTGCGCTTCCCGTTCAATCATCAAAAGAGATGGCTCTAACTTCAGCTCACCCTTGACTAAACCTTCAGAGATATAGATGATTCTGTCTGCATAGCTTCCACACACAATATCATCTGTCTTGACAAGCACACCAGCTGAGCGAGACAATCCCTTTATTGTATCTAGGTAGCGCGCTTTGAACATCGGGCTCATCGATACGGTCGGTTCATCTAAAAAATAATAATCGGGCGAAAGTAGTTCCATTTTCGCCAGAGAAATCCATTTTCTGTCCATTTCGCTAAGATGCTGAGGATAATCATCCAATAAAGCCGATATGCCATAGCGCTTTACCATAAGATCAAACCGCTCTTTAAAGCGCCCTTTAGACATACGTGCCATCATGGCTTGAATCTTAAAGTTGCCTTTGACTTTAAAGTCTTCAAATAAATTATCCGATTCAAATACAACCCCAAAGATCATTTCCTTTGGCGATTGCTCCACTTGGTCTCTGAGGTAAGTTAAATGTCCAATATCGGACTGTACTAAACCCGCCAATATATGAAAAAGGGTGCTCTGACCCGAACCCGAAGGACCCATCAAACACACCATTTCACCGTAATTCAAGTCTAGATTAACGCCTGATAAAACTTGGTAGGTTCTCATTCCTTTTGTTCCATACTTCTTTAAACCCTCTGCACGTAAAAACACGAAAAACCCTCCTTAACGCTCTGCCACAGGCAATATCAATGTGAATGTCGCACCATTTTCAAGGCTACTATCGAGGGTAATATCGCCTCCGTGGTGAATTGCAATTTGCTTGGCGATATAAAGACCTATGCCATAGCTTTTCGCTGAGGCACCACGTGCTTTGTCGACCTTGACGAAAGGGTCGAATATTACGCTATGTTGATCTGGCGCAATACCTATGCCATAATCTTTCACTGCAATATAAAGCATCCCCAAGCGCACCATAGCGCTTAAAATGATGGGCTTATCCTTTTCTGAATACTTATGTGCATTTTCGACGAGGATGTGTAACAGCTTTTTAAGCTCCGTAATATCGCAAACGAGAAAAGCCGGACTTTCCATTAAAACAAGTTGAATGGTACGACCGATGGCGACAAAGTCTCTTTCTATACCCATAAGAATTTCTTGAATAATATAGTCGAGTGCATAGCGCCTCATATTTGCTTTCGTTGTCCAGCTCGCATACTTTAAGTAGTTGTCGTATTGATCTGTTAAATGAATGAGATGACTGACGTTTCTTACAACCAGCGACATTTTCCCGGGCAATTGATCGGAAGTATATAAACCATCTTCATATGCTTCAACAAAGGCATGGAGTGCGGCAATGGGTGTTTTCATATCGTGCATCATATTGCGCATGCGCTCATCTTGTTTGGTGCTCTCAAACTCGTGAGAATACTGTTGTTCAACCAGCTCTTGACCAAGCTCAGAAAAGCGATAGACAACATAGCGATAAGTGCTCTCTTGATTGGCGTGAATTAACGCTTCTTTTGCTCCCGCACCCAATACATAGTTGAGACGATGCTTAAAATTTGAGAATCGTTTGATGTCGAGTAACCAAAAAACAGCAACCGCCAAAATCACAAAACTCAACAGCAGTGTCCCTGTGGATAAATCCATAAAGTGCAGTTGATTAATGGCTGGAGATTGCCCATAAAACGCAAGTCTTTGTCCCGTGTTTATGGGCACCACATAGAAGTCTATACCTCGAAAGGTGTATAGGCCATTGGGCAACTGATTACTTTGCACCTCTTTTACAATTCTGGTTCGATTTGTCTGAAGAGGCACCTTTATCAATTCTTCATCATCGAGTAAATTGACGTTAAGTCCAAGCATAGCATGTGCATCTTTTAGAATTTCTTCAAGATTGCCACTGCCCACAGACATTGCCTGCTCGACAACATTGACTTGCACATTTAAGTCGTGCACGTTCACATTGTTATCTAGATGCAATTCATCGTACCATGCAAAGACCACAGATGCTGCGACAACACTACTGATCAACCAAAACTTATAGCGCCTCATAGCTTAGTCGTTGCCTCAAATGAGCTGGTATCAAAGCGATAACCAACGCCCCAAATGGTGCGAATACACTCGCCGTTACCACCTTTTTTTCCCAATTTCTTTCTGATGTTTTTTACATGTGCTGAAATGGCATTTGCTGTTAGCTGATGTTCTTTGCCATCGATTTGCTTAATCAAACTATCGTAAGTAAAAATATGACCTTCATTCATCGCCAGTAACTTGAGTAACTCATACTCCTTTGGCGTTAGCTGAATATCTTGGTCGAGATAAAGCGCCATTACTTGGGCATCGTTGAAGGTTAGCTGACTCACCCGCATTTGAGGAGAGATCACCTGGTCTGGATAGCACCGCTGTACTAGGGCATTTACCTTGGCCATCAAGATCTTTGGCCTAAAAGGCTTGCCCACATAATCGTCGGCCCCAATCTCAAATCCCTTCATGGTGTTGTAGTCATCAGCCTTCGCACTGACCATGACCACAGGGACGGTGGAGTTTTTTCGAATGCCCTTGAGCACATCAAAACCATTGAGTCCAGGCAACATCACATCTAGAATGACCAAGTGGGGCTCAAAAGCCCCCACCGCATTCAAAGCCTCTTGGCCATCGTCAAAATGTTTGGGTGTATAACCTTCAAACACTAAATAATCCAATATTACTTCAGCTAAACTGTGATCATCCTCGACAAGCATGATGCGTTTCATGAGCACCTCACTCTATTTACTCTAATAATAAGACGAGTTCACCCGTCAGACCCTTGTCTGTTTTTAAGCCATATACAAATATAGTGTGCCCCATCTTTATGCCTACAAGGTCAAATGGGAGGCCATTTGTCATGAGAAGCTTAGCATCGGCATTTAAAGTCACATTGTAGGATTGATTGTTTGCACTAATCACAATCACCCTTAAATCGCGATAAACCGTTTGAACAACGCCAACAAGGTAATCTTTGGCGACCTTGGAGGTGGCAGTTATTTCTGATGCTACAGCGCTTTCAGCCTTTACTTCTACCGTATAGTTAGGTCTTAAATCAAAAACCGTCTTTACAGCGCCATCTATGGTCACTTTAGCATTGCCCGCCACAGTGTAAGTTGCCACTTTGCCATCGGTGCCCTTAATGATCAGCTCCACAATTGTGCCAAGCTTTACCTCTTGAATGACGCCGAACTCCTTAACGGCAAGACCTGTTGCAGTAACTTGGGTCACCACATCAAAAATGGTGTCCACAACAACTTGATCACCGGCAAGCATCGCTGAGAGTGTCTTTTCTTGACCATTGCGCACAACCTTCGCCGCTGCAGTAATAGGAAGTGTGACATCTTTGCCATTAACGGTTACAACGAGTTGCGGTGTATCTTTAACCACAACGGCTTTAACTAAACCCGTCACCTGCCCGATGCGCACCTGATAATCGATGGCCGAGATTTTATCGCCAATTACTGTAATCGTGACTTTATCGTCTTTTAACATATCGGTAAATGCTTTTGGTTGACCTTTAGAAGTAATTGGCGCGTTCGCTACCAACTCATAAGAGATCGTCTTCTTAGCTTCGTCGTCGATGTAGTATAAGAAGCTCTTGCCCTGGAAAACGACAACAGAAGAAACTAAACCCGTGTAAGTCTTTGGCGCAATGACCGTAGCCTTACCAGATACTTTTGTCAGCTTACCGCCCAAATACGTGAGTGTTACTGGTAGATTCACCACTAGCTCTGCATAGGTTGCGGGTTTATCGTTAATGGTGACCGATACATTGGCATCGATAACCTCTGTATATGATGCTGTTGTGGAACCTTTTTCAAAGAAAATCACCCGTTTTGAATCGTCAAGCTTTGCTACCACACTGGCTTCCACCAATTTTTCCTTTGGTGTATTTAGCTTTGTCAACGTATCGATAGATGTCGCTAAAATTTTTGTGAGCTGTGCTCGGGTGAGTATTGCATCTGGATTGTAGAGATTCTGGCTGTCGCCACCTACAATGCCGTGCTTATTGAGAATATTAATATACTTAAGCCCTTCAAAGCTGATTTTATTCATATCTTTGAGGTTTAAGCTAATCAATTGACTTAAATCCTCTTTGAGGTAAAAATTCAAGGCTTTACCTACATAGATCGCCACGGTTTCACGGTCGATTGGGGCTTCTTTGCCCTCGACAATAAAAGTAGAAAGCTCTGCAGCCTTAATCACGCCGCGTTCTAGGAATATTGAGATCGCTTCGTGGAGGCCAGGCCATTTGGGCACACTATTCTTGGCCAACACATCTGCATACTTTGTCTTTAATGTAGTTGCCTCAGTTGCATTTACCAACTTTTGTGATTCTAGCGTACGATAGAGTACCACCATCATTTGATACTTGGTTAAATTGCCATCTGGCTTAAAGGTGCCGTCGTTGTATCCGGTTACAATCCCCAAAGTAGACATGCGCTCAATAAAGGGTTTTGCCCAATAATCATTTTTAATATCTGGGAAACTCAGGGCAAAGACCCCATTGAACAACAAGGCCACCATTAAAACCGTCACCATCATGCGGTTTACTAACTTTGATTTTAAATATTGCTTCATAGTTAAATCTCCTTTCAAATAATACTACTTTCATTATGCCCCATTGTGGCCCCAGGAGCAATAGAAAAGGAGTGCCTAAGCACCCCTATTTCAAACCAAATAACAAAACGGCCTTTTCGTATGCCCCCAGCGCCTTTTGTGCGTCAACACGCTTATTGCGAAGCTGCATTTCACCCTTCAAAACATCTAGCGCGGTCGCTGTACCAAGCTTAAGCCTCTTTTGCGTTTCTAAGAGACGCTCATTGGTTAGCGTGACATTTTCTTTCTCAAGCTGATAGGCTTGCTTTAAAAGATCTAACTGCTGATAGTCGTATACAATGGCAATTTCTTCTGTCTCTTTTGCAGATTTTAGATCGTATTTTGCCACTTCGAGATCGAAAGCAATGGACTTGTACTCTTTATCGGTGGGGTCGTAATAGATATCTGTTAGATCAAAGGTCAACTGCTTCTCGTTAAAGGTATTTTGAGCCTTGATTACCGACAGCTGCCTAGCGACAACAACCCCAATAGATTCCAATGTAAAAGGTTCGGGCATTGGACTTTCCAATAACTTAAAATCAATAGCGATGGCCCCTTTTAGCGGTTCTCCTACAAGTCTCTCTAGTTCCAGACTCTTTTGATAGACCTGCTGCTCGAGGGCGATAAGATCTTGCTTGTGCGTGAGTAGGGCGTTCTCCTTTTCGAGTACCTGAAGTGCCGTAACCTGGCCCAGCTGGTACTGTTTTTTAACGAGTGCTATCTCTTTATCAAAGACAGTCGTATTAAGGGTCATCGCCTTAAGCTGTTCTTTCACTAGAAAGAGTTCGATGGTTGCAGTTTCCAAGTCAATGCGTCTCTTAGCGGCATTTTCATTACTCGTAAGCTTTTGAAGGGCCGCGTTCTGATTTGCCACTAGTGTATCGACCTTTACCGTTATATCGCGCTGCAAATTTTCATCTCGTGTACCACCGGCATTTTGCCTTTCTTTAGCGAGCTTATTTGCATCTGCTATTTTGTCTTCTAGAACCTTGGCTTCCATTTGATCTACACTTACCTGCAGCGATGCCTTTTCTGACATTTCTCTAAGTGACTTTAAGCCAAAGGCGATTTGGTCCGAAAATGCAACAGATACAACTAAAACGCCGACTAATATGCCCGCGCCTATGCGCGGATGTACCTTTACCTTATTGCCTTTTTTATTTTTCATGAAACACCTCTCATCAAAGTTATCGACGTACATTAATAGGCTGGGCCAACAGAAGTGGCATAGTTGAGTTTAATGCGCTTCAAATTATACTGCATCTGAACGAGTTGAATCGCATTTTTTAGCTCCATTTGTCCCACAGACATCTCTTCCAATTGGAGCGCAGGCACGAGTCCTTTTGAAACCATGGTCTTGACGTTTGCCATCTGATTTTCTAAAAGTTTAAGTTGTGCCTTTAAACTCACTTCTTGTCTCACTGTCCCTGAAATATCTTGAATTGCACGCTCTAATTCTTGATCGAGCTTTAGCTTTGCAACCTTAATCTGCAAGTTGCGCTGACCAATACGCGCCACCGTTTGATCATATGTGGTCTTATTCTTTTGAATGGTGAGGCGCTTATCTTTTTCGTAATAGGGCAATACTAAGGTATCCATATCGTTTTGAAGCTTAAGTGACTTCACTTCCATGCGATTGTCCATCTGCGCTAGGTAATAGTCTTTTATTTGTAGGGTATCTGGCGCGTACTTCTGCGCTTCTAGCAGAACACCTTGACCTGCCATTTGCTGAAGTTGTCGACTTAACCTTGTCAGTTGTAACTGTACCTTATCCCGTTCGAGCTTTGCCAACTTAACTCCTTGTGCTAAATCTTTTACAGCCAATGCAGTGGAGACGCCCTTCTTTTGCTTTTGTACCTCTAGAGCTAATTTCTTGTTGGCAATTAGAAGCTTTTGTTCCTGAACAGCAAGGGATAGCTTTGCACTATAAGTGCCCAAGTAAAGCTCTCTCATGCCCAGTTCAACAGCATTCTTTGTGATTTGGCTACCCATTGCAGTTAACTGAACGCCAAGATCAGCCCGCTTATAAGTGGTGTATTGAATTAAATCAAATTCCAATGCTTCTTCTGGCTCTAAATCTATACCATACTTTTTAAAAGTCTCTCGTGTGCTCTCGATGCTAATCTCTGCCGATCTTGCAGACTCTAAGTTGAGTTTTGCCTTTTCGATTTTCACATTTTCTACTGCCATTCTAGGGTTTTCTTGAATCGCCCTAACCAAGTTCACACCATTTGCCACTAGTGCTGTTGGGTCTGCCGATACTATCGATAAGTTCACCATCGCTATGACGAGCAAACCAATCATCCGTCGCTTCATAAATACACCGCCTTTCTCTACTTTATAAAGATACCAAAAAAAGAAGCAAAATCGCTTCTTTTTTGAATGTTCTAATGAGATTTTAAAATTTGCCTATATTTATTTATAGATTGTGACGCCGCCCTTACATCTTTCACAATAATTGAACCGCTTCAAAATTTCGTGATAGGTATAATCCTTGTTCTCGCCGCGCTTTAAAGTACCCACAACAATCTTCTTTGCCGTCTCAAGTATTATCTTGAGGTCGAAAAACAGATTGGCGTTTTTTATATACAGTATATCGAATTTTATTTTTAAATCCGGCGATGTCGCATACTTGCCTAAGACCTGAGCCAAACCCGTAACACCCGCCTTAACACTTAATCGGTAGTGAAAATCTGGAATTTCTTTAACAAACTGCTTTATGAAAACAGGACGCTCTGGCCTTGGGCCTACCAGCGACATATCGCCCTTTAAGACATTTATTAACTGTGGTAACTCATCTAGCCAAAATCTCCTTAAGAATCGACCTAACCGGGTAACTCTTTCGTCGTTTTCAGTCGCCCAGATTGCACCTGAACTTTTTTCTGCATCTTTGTGCATGGATCTAAACTTATAGAGCATAAAGGTCCGATTATTCTCTGTAACGCGCTCTTGTTTAAAGATTACTGGACGGCCTTCGGTCATCAAAATTGCCAAAGCTATTAAACACATAAATGGTGCAACTAATACAAATACAGGAATAGCGATAAATAAATCAAATGCTCTTTTAACAATTCGCTGTTCTTTAGAAAGAAATAGACTCTCAATTTTAAACACAGGAACATCGGATACTTGAATGAGTTTTGAATTGAAAATCGCTATCTCAAATGTTTTAGGCACCATATAAAGGGACTTATCTAGGCTTATGCAATGGGTAATGATTTTATCCTTAATTGTGCTCGGTATCTCGTCAGATAAGTAAATTTTCTCGGCTTTGTCTACATACTTCATGAAATCTTTACAAGTCAGCGGATCTACACAATAAGTCAGTCTTTCCTTTTGAACGTGACTAGATAAAATCTTTGTGACCAGTACGTGCTTTTGTGCTTCTGAACAAATCACTGTAGTGCGTCTCACGCGTTTTTTATGGCGCATTATACGAAGAAACACCGATTTTATGGCGATAAAAAAGACAAATTGAAGCACCGCACCTAGCATAATTACCGTACGGGGCATGGCAAAGCCTCGCTCAAAAAACGCCACTGCAAAGTAGCCCACCATGATGCCAGAAACACACAAGAAAATGATGGCAATGTTTTCAGATCTACTTTTATTAACCGTTCTAAACAAGCCAAGGCCAACCATAAGTATCACCGAAATAATTAGAACAAATGGTATTGTCGCATAAAATGCCTGGTAATTGCGTAAATCGTAGCCCATAAAAAGATCTAAACGTAGGCTCAATAAATAAGCCACCACGATAGCTGACATATAAGCTACTAATTCAATGATTTTGTACATAAAGCCATCGTGACGATATTGGTCTTTTCGCATAAATTACCTTCAATATTTTACTTAACGTTTTATCCTTCCGCTTGAATCTCCTTTGCAAAGCGCCTTCACTTCATCTAGACTTACTCTATTGAAATCACCCTCTAGAGTGTGCTTCAAACAACCGGCAGCAACTGCAAAATCAACCGTGTCTTGCTCAGAATTATTCATCAACAACGAGTAAATAATACCCGCTGCGAAACTATCTCCACTTCCAACTCGATCAACTATATCTATGGAGTACTCTTTGGATGTAAAAGTAGAATCCTTTGCCTTTGAATATATCAACCCTGCCCACTTGTTCAATGAGGCTGAAATACTCGTTCGCAGCGACATTGCCACATACTTAAATCCATACTCACTCGCTAAAGTGCGCGCAATGGATTCATAATCATGATAACTCACTTCACCTTCTTGAACGTTGGAGTTTCTTGCCGAAATATTGAATACTGATTCTGCATCTTCTTCATTGCCTATATAAATATCTACAAACCTCATTAGCTCTGACATTACTTGATTCGCTTTGCTGCGATCCCAGAGTTTGCTTCTATAATTAATATCACAGCTTACAACAATCCCCTTTGATTTAGCTTTTTCGCAAGCCTTTAATGAGATATCTGAAAGGCTCTCGCTTAATGCGGGATTTATGCCAGAGAAATGAAACCAATCTACACCCTCGAAAATACTATCCCAATCATAGTCCTCACTATTTGAACATGAGAATGCAGAATATGCTCTGTCGTAAATTACTTTGGATGGTCTTTGACTTACACCCTTCTCTAGGTAATATAGGCCCAGTCTATGACCGCCCCTCATTATTAGAGATGTGTCGACGCCGAAGTATCGAAGCGCGTTAACTGCAGCTTGTCCAATCTCGCTATCTGGTACCTTCGAAACAAATGAAGTTTCCAAACCATAGTTTGACAGAGATACTGCTACATTTGCCTCTGATCCACAAAATGACGATTCAATGATTTCACTCTGAAAAAGTTTCTTGTGACCCATAGGTGCTAATCTCAATAATATTTCGCCAAAGGTAATTACTCTCATAACATTGCTCCAATTTTCACATATCTCGGCTTAGTAATAAACTCAATGTCTGTGCTCTCAGAAAATCTTTGCAACATTATTGACATCCCTCGATTTATTCCATCCATAACAGCAGGACCTTTAATAAATGCCAGCTGCTTATCCGCATAATTATCGCTAATCTCGTGTGAGTAACCGTCGAATCCTGCAAGCATGATTTTGTTTACACCAATGTTTATGAGTAATTTTATAAGCATCATGCCCGCATTATCCTCGACATAGTCTACATCGTTTAAAAGATCTGAATAATTGACAACTGATGCATTCACGTTCAAATTCTCTATGTTTGATGTTGTAATTAAACGTATGCTTTTATCTATTTTTAAATCTTCATATCGTCTTAAGTTACTCACAAAAACATAATCACTCTTGAATTGGTCCGGCTTAAAGTTGATAGATATTGTTATACAGTCTCCTAGGCTTTGTAGCTGTGAAATTTTATCTTTTTCATCGTTTATACTGGTTCCAGATGCCAATATAAGAACACTTTTACTTTCTAGATCTCTGCCTAGGGTAATTTTAGTTTCATCATCTTGGACGAGCTTAGTTTGATAATGA
>CALFXQ010000380.1 GCA_937958285.1 uncultured Fusibacter sp.
ATATTTTCATTCACTTCATCTACACAGACGCTTTTTTTTCTTTTAATAAAATATTTTTCTGCACATTTGTCTACCATTTCAGCCTCTTTTTGAAGCTACTAAAACACATCTATTTACCTCTGGGAGTTAACCACATTATCCACAGGTTATATACAGCCTACTTATAAAAAGACACAAAAACCAAACATACTTTCGCCCTTGCAATACCTACCTTTTTTCGCTCTCTGTTGCAAAACCTCAAATCTTTTATCCACAACTTATACACATAGAGAAAGACTCGCGATTTGCGAGTCTTTCTCTATGTGCTGATTTCAACTTTTAACAAGATTCGAAAGCCTGGTAAACAGTATCAAATGTTGTATGAATTCCCGAACAAGCAGCTTCTGATAAAAAGAGCGTCCCTTCTTCCGACAATGGCTGATGGGGAGATATCGCCAAAATGTCACCTGAATTCAATGTGATACCGCTGCGCATTAAACTTTCTATATCTCTGAAAAGCAGTAAACTGCCACTCCAATCTGTTCTTTCAACAGCATCTAACGGGATAATCTGCAACTGGAAGTCGCTTGGACAAAACATTCTGTATCCAATCTGCTTCAAGGGATCAGCTGCCACTGCACTATCGCATAAGACGATGCCATGTAAGTTTAGTGGTCGCACCCAATAGTCAATGGTATTGGCATGGACTAGACGCCAGTCAATTCTAATCACGCGCATTTGTATCACCTGCACCCACCTGTATTTTTGCATGTGCCGCCTTTACTGAGCTTGAAATCTCTTTAATCCCATAATTATCAGCGTGCTTCAACCACTGATCTACGTCTTCTCGTGTGCGCCACTTAAGTGCGGCGAGTAACATTGGAAGATTGACACCAGCAATTACTCTGACATCTTCTTTTAAGAATATGGGCAATAGTCCTTGCATGGGACTCCCGCCAAGGAGATCCACGAAGTAAACCCACGTCTCGAGAGCTGCAGCTTCATGCATCTTCGCGATTTCTTTTGAGAGTACTTCGGGACTCTGGTCCCCGAAAAGGTCTACTGATAAGAGGTTCACCGTGCCAGTAATTTCTTGTACCACAGCTTTTAAAGCACTTGCCAGTGGGGCGTGGGCTACAATGCATAGTTTCATGTCGTCTCCTTAGATACCCTCAAGAACACTTTCTGGCCGATAGTTAGCGGATTGCACAAATCTCGCTACGGTTCCCTGTGTTTCTGTGACGGCTAGCAGCGCGAGTTTTTCTAAACTTAGAATATCTCTTTGCAAGATCACTTCAATCATTGCACTCATATTTACACCCGCAACCACAACTACCCTTTCTAATTGATGGGTGTGTTCTACGGCAAGCTTAAATGGTGTACCGCCGATAATGTCACACAGAAAAAGCATCTCATCTTCTGGGAACTCATTTAAGTGGTTTTTAATGGCCGTCGAGAGGTCCTCATACTGCCAATCTATGCCAAAGTCCCAATACGCAATTCCCGCTTGATGACCAGCAATGAGTTCAATTGTACTCTTAGCACCACTGGCGTAGTGTCCATGACCAGTTATTACAATCCGTGTCTGCATTAAAGAATTCCTAGATATGAAAGTGCAATTGCACCAATAAAAGTTACGAGTATTAACGTGGTAGGTTTAACATTTTTCTTTTTCAATAGGTAGTACATTAAAAAAGTGTAGGCGACTGGCAAGAGTTTCGGCATGATTTTGTCGAGAAAATCGGCTTGCAAAGAAATCTCGTGTCCTTCTGTGATTGGAATGGTTGTGGCAACACTGATGTTCACATACCATGAAATCAAGCCACCAATAACGGTTACACCCATAACAGATGCAGCTTTTGCAATAGCTTGAGTATTTTCTCTAATTTTGCTAATCGCCTTAGCGCCCAGACTATACCCTAAATTTGTCCATAACAAGCGCGATAAAAAGACGCAGACATAAGCACTGAAAAAGAGTATAGGCCCAATTACACTGCCTTGACTTGCAAAAGATGCACTAATACCCGCAATAATCGGCAAGAATGTAAACCAAAACAAGGCATCACCAATTCCCGCAAGAGGACCAAACAGCGCCACCTTGATATTGTTAATCGTGGAGCGGTCTTCTTGGTTTTCTTCTAGGGAGAGTACCATCCCCATCAAGAATCCAACAGTCGTAGGGTTTGTGTTGATAAACTCTAGGTTATCTTGCATTGCGCGCGCAAGTTTTTCTTTGTTGCCACCGTAAATCTTGTTTAAAAAAGGCAGCATCGCCCATGTCCAACCACCAGCTTGCATACGCTCAAAGTTAAAGGATGATTGTAGGAGCGCACTGCGTATCGCCAAATTTCTGAGATCTTTTTTGTCCAATGAAATATTAGATGCCTTCATTAACGTGTCCTCCTGTGGAAACTGCAACCTTTTGCTTGTCGTTTGTATAAACAAAGATGGCAAGAGCTGCGCCGAGAAGCGCTACAGGTAATAAATTTGCAAAGGTATTATAAGTTGCATATAAGAATCCGGCGATTAAGAAAGGAATCATATTGCCCTTTAGCATAACTTTTAACAAGAGACCAAAACCTACTGCTGGCAATATGCCACCGGCTATACCTAATCCGTGAACGAGCGCTGGTGGGAAATTCTCCACTAAAAGCTTCATTGGCTCCTGTGCAATGTAGGTACATAAGAAGACTACGACGCCATATGTGAGACCCACAATGAATATCGTGAGCAAATTGAGCTTAGCAAAGCCTGACATATCTGCATTTTTCGCCAACTTATCAGCTTTTGCCATAAACACTGAAAATGTTGAGTAATAGAAAAGAATAATGTATTGCATTAAAAAGCTAAATGGCAGCGCGAGGCCAATGGCCACAACGGGTTCCACATTAGTCGTATAAGCGATGACCGTTGTCATTACACCCGCTAGAACGGGATTTGGCGGCTGCGTGCCACCCACTGGTGTGAGTCCTGCAAAGGCCAGCTCAGTTAAGCCTCCCGCAATGAGTCCCAGCTGCAAATCCCCTAAAATTAAACCCGTCAAGGTACACACAATAATCGGTCTAAAAATAAACAGTGCTTCTATCCAAAAATCAAAACCTATAACCATGGCCATTATGGATAGCATAATGCCTTGTACCAATGTGATATCTTGCATTTGATCCCCCTTTAATCTACAGAGCGCTTTACATCATCTGGTGTATCTTGTAAAAAGACATCAATTCCATGTGCCTGGATTGCCTTTAAATCCTCTAAATCTCGATTGTCTACATATACCTT
This sequence comes from uncultured Fusibacter sp., assembly GCA_937958285.1. Lineage (GTDB taxonomy): Bacteria > Bacillota > Clostridia > Peptostreptococcales > Acidaminobacteraceae > QQWI01. The sequence goes on from CALFXQ010000380.1 coordinate 3,259, forward strand.
CTTCGACAAGGGGCGCTTGCCTTCTGAGAAATGCATATTTCCCACATTAACCGCCTTAATTGGCACACCACCTTCAACGAGACGCCTTACCACATCTGGTGTTTTAGCGACTATGAAGATGTTCTGCGATGCCGATGCTTGATGAATGCGGGCTAAAGTGGTATCGATGGAAAAAAAGCGAATACCCACCCCTGCGTTATCAGCCGTCATTGTCATCAGTTGCTGTTGAACTGGATTTGTTGCCGCCTCGTCATCGACGACCACGAGTAAATTCACGCCTAGCGACGATGTCCACGTCACCCCCACTTGACCGTGGACTAAGCGGTTATCAATTCGCACCATGCGAATATTTGGTTGCATGTTGTTCCTCCTTTCTGACAATAGATAAGAGCAAGTGTCATGCCAAATAGTGTCAGACCTAAGAGTGTCATTATACTTTTAAATGTTTCACACGGTATGAGATGTTTTCATAGATAAATGCAATTTCAGATATGGGAATTTCAATGTGATAGAAGCCTTCAACATTGCTAAACACATCTTTCACTATGGAAATAAAGCCGCTGTGCGCAATTTCAAAATCAGAGACATGTGCTTTTAAAGGCAACGGCGCCTTCATGACCAATCTTTCGATCATACAACTCAAATGGACTGTTAAACTCATTCTATGCACATTCATCAACTTATGCCCCAATCGAACTTCTAGCCGATTTAGTGCTTGGTCTACTTGTTGTGCAACTTTATCGGGGTTTAATATGGTCAGTACATTGAGAATATTTTCGAGGGTAAACACCCTTATCATCTCGCGATGCATCTTGGCAATATCATCAAGGCTTGCTACATCGCAAAGGGCAGAGGTTATTAAATCCATATCTCGCTCCATCATCAAATCCTCAAGGGAGACATAGGGCAACATATCAATGCTTGGATCTGTCGTACCAATAATGAGTTTCACATCATACTGCTTAAATACCGAGTCTTCTTTTCGATTGCTTCGAATACGGTCGTAGTCATATGCAATAATTTCTATGGTGTTTGAATCAAAGCACCCTGCAAGTAACCCCCGAATCTTATCTGCAGTGCCTATTCCGGTAGAGCAAGTGACCAATATCGCACTCTGTTTAGGTTGATTTCCGGGAATATAATGGTATCTGTGTTCATGTCTAGATACCGTCTGCTTGGCAATGTCTTCAATAGATTCTCTCGCCATTAGTCGCGAACCCACATCTAGGGCCAATTGCGTGGTGATGTTATTGATAATGGCTATTTCACATACCTCTGTTAGCCCAATGCTCTCGTAAATCTTTTCTAGTGAACCCATATCTACGAGAATAATTAGACCCTGACTATTGTCCATTTGAGTGATGTATTCTTTTAACTGCTTGCCAATGGCCACAGCGGATACATCGAGGGGCATATCGAAGGCGTCGTAGATATAATGCCCTAGCAAACGGTTGGCAACACTGGCGATGCTGCTGGCAGTGGCATAACCATGGGCAATAATCACGCCATTTGCATATTTTTGTTGTACTTCCCTCTGAATCGACTTTAAATATAAGGCCAACATAATTTCCAACATCGGCGGCATAGACTCATCTAACTGCTTGGATACTAAATTGAGCAGTTGAAGCGCCAAACGATGTTCTTTGGTCAACAAGTACTTAACCCGCTCAACATAAACCGCGTCTTCTTTATGATTGGCGTGTTTGCCCCATTGATAAATGCTAAAGATCAAATGTGAAATGACATGTGCGCTATTGCCTAAATACTGCATGCCATATTGCCGCTGAAAATCCACTAGGCAATAGGAGACCATCTTTTCTATCGCCGCGTACACTGGTGAATGTGGATCGCTACTGGCCTTAAAGATCAAAGCGTCGATCAGTGTATTGAGAGATTTTAGGGCATCTGATAGCTGTGAAGGATGTTCAAAAGTACTTACACCTGTTCTAAAGGCATTATAGGACTCCAATCCTTCGGGATCTAAGATTTGCACCAAATAAAGCGCTTCAGTAATCGTCCAATCCTCGAAGCGTTCCCCTTGAAGCAATTGCTCGTTAAGCGAGCGATAATAGACCTTTGGGAGATAGGGCAGGCGTATAAACAAACTTTCTGGCAAACCATTTGTATCTAATGTGACCAGATCTGAACGCTGATAGCGCTCACTCAGTGCAGTCGCGCAACTAAGTTTAATCGCATTCTCTAAGTTTCCAATATTGCCTTTCAGGGCTGTTCCAGCCAGTACGCGGATCACTTGTCCGCTGACGTGAATGGTCTTTTTAAGCGATACTGCCTCGCGATGAAACAAGTACTTTATCAGCTGCAGTCGCTCGCTCAGTGGCCTTTCTGAATAGGTTGGTACCTTTACAATTAGAGGTATGCGCCTTAAAAATGTGTCGAGCATCACATTCTCACCCATGCCATTCACGGCGTCTAGAGACACAGTTGTGGCAAATACAAGTCTCACTTGGGCACGGCGCCAGCCACTGGATTCACCTAGGCGACGGTATACACCTTGATCGAGAAATAAAAAGAGCTTTTCTTGACTTTCTGGAGAAAGGCGATGCATTTCATCGAGAAAAAGGATTCCGTGATTGGCCGCTTCAAGCATCCCAGACCGTTCGCTGTCTGCACCAGTGAAGGCCCCCTTCGCATAGCCAAATAGAGCTGCCGACAGCAGCTCCTGATTATTGGCGTATTCTGCGCAGTTCAGTGTAATAAATGGCGCATCTGCCGCCAACAACTGCGCTTCGATGGCAAACCTATAGATTTTCTGCGCCAAAATGCTCTTTCCTACACCCGAAGCGCCGCAAAGCAGAATTGGCAATCCCTTAGGTGGATAAAGTACCGTTGATTTGCATTGTTCTACAATGTCTTTTAGGCTTCCTTGATAGCCGATCAAGTCGGAGAAAGGATTGCTGGGACCTAAAGGGTCTACAACTTCCCTTTGAACACTCTTATTATCTATCACCAGATTCTGGGGCGATATAGATGCTTTTTCGACCATTGGATAAAAGTAAACGGGTCTTGTCTGAGATTTTTGCAGTTGCCCCTCATCTACTAAGCGATTTAAGTGATGACTGGCAAAATTGCGTTTGATTTGAAGGGCATCGGCCACACCATTCGCAGTCAAGGCATAGCGTAGGGACTCATTCCCCGTTGCCAAATCAGTATCTGTGCCCATTTGCTCTACCACTTGCTGTAGGTAATTCAGTATTTTATCGCAACTCTTCACTGGCATTCCCCTTATTAAATGTGAAAGCGCTTTCATTTTCCATTAGTATACCATTTCATATCCCGAATAGAAAGTGTTGGACGTACTAATCTAATAAGGATTCATTTAAAAACTGCACGAGGGATGTTGAAGCAAGGCTTTCGTCCACCCCTTCAACAACGAGCTCCACATCGCTTCCACCCGGTATCCCTAGCCTTAAGAGGCCTGTCATACTCTTTGCATTGACAAATTGATCATTATAACCAATCGATATGCAACTTTCAAATTTTAAGCATTCTTTTAGAAATTGAGTCGCGGGTCTTGCATGGAGCCCTTTTTTATTATTGATCGTCACTTGCTGCCTTACCATCTAAATTACCTCTCACTTTAAACTCGCTATTCAAACAGCGGCTGAGTAGTCATTAGAGCAATTTGCATGCCAAAAAAAATGACACTAGCAAAAGGCTACTGTTCCCATTGCTAGTGTCTCGTTTATTTCACATTTATTTACGCACTCAAAATGCTAGTCATTGATGCGCTTAAGGGATGTGATCATGGCTTTTATCTGGGTTTCATCAATTTCAGAGATGGCATCACCTTGACTAAACAATATGGTTGCCACATTCTCTCCATTATTGAACTTATAATAAAACATATGCTGATAAAGGGTATGATCTTCAATTAATGCCCCATAGACAGTACCAAATGTCTCCATCTCCAACTTCTCTGTACGCTCAACATGCAACTCAGGATCTGCTGTCAGTTCTTCTTCAAAAAACACTTCATCAACCTTGTAACCTGGAGCCTCTTCTTCAATAATCCGAATTTGCTTGCCTGCCTCTGTAGAAAATGTCGTCATTAAAAATCCCGTAATCTTCTCTCTGGCCGTCTCTTTATAGACAACAGGCAAATCCAGCGTAAAATCGCCGAGCTGGCTTTTAAAGGCAACAACCTCTGCAGGTTTTTCTTGTTCGCTACAGCCCACTAAAACAAATACTGCCATTAAAACTGTGACAAAAAGAATACCCACTGCTCTCAAGTTGATTTTTTGCATCTTATGTCCTCCGACAACGTCACAAACTACAAACTGAAACATAAAGCCCCACATTTACCCGCGCTGAACGAAACCCGTTTTTTTGTATACCTTTCTGAGGGTTTTGCGCGCCACAGCCTGTGCCTTATCTGCACCTTCAGTATAGACTTTAGTGAGATAATCTTTGTTCTTCATTAAATCTAAGTACTTATCTCGAGTTGGTCGAAGTGATTCTACAATGACTTCGGTCACATCGTCTTTAAATTTACCATAACCAATCCCTTGGTATTTAGCAACTAAATTTTCAATGGACTCATCGGCCAACGCTGCATAAATTGTCAAGAGATTTTTAATGCCAGGCTGTGCATCGTCCACGCGCACAATGCCCACAGAGTCTGTTACAGCGCGCTTCATTTTTCTTACAATCGCATCTGGTGAATCCACAATATAAATTGAGGCATTGTCGTTGTCGTCGGACTTGGCCATTTTGTTTGTGGGCTCTTGAAGGCTCATAATTCTTGCCCCAACTTTTGGATTAAAGACATCGGGTATCACAAAAGTATCCGAATAACGATTGTTAAAACGCGCTGCAATATCACGGGCCAACTCCAAGTGTTGCTTTTGGTCGTCGCCAACAGGCACCACATCCGCTTGATATAGCAATATATCTGCAGCCATCAGCACGGGGTAACTAAAAAGACCTGCGTTTAAATTCTCTGCTTTCTTTTGAGATTTGTCTTTGTACTGGGTCATGCGGTTAAGTTCGCCCATGTAGGTCATGCAATTGAGCACCCATGCCAGCTCAGCGTGTTCATGAACATGAGATTGTATAAACAAGGTGTTTTTATCTGGATCCAGGCCACATGCCACGTATTGAGCCAAACTTTCCAATGTCAATCGCCTTAAATCCGCAGGCTCCTGTCGCTCTGTAATGGCATGAAGATCCACCACACAGTAAAACGTTTCAAAGTCTTCTTGAAGTTTTACCCAGTTGTTAATGGCGCCAATGTAGTTGCCCAAAGTCAATTGACCAGAGGGCTTAATGCCACTAAGTATTCTCTTTTTTGCCACAGTGGAATCTAATTCGCTTTGCACATTTCTTTCCATAAGACACCTCTCTCTATAAAATATCAAAAATAAAAAGCTCCCGTCTCGTTATGAGACGAAAGCTTTACTTCCGCGGTACCACCCACATTAACTGTCACAGACAGTTCACTTAACGCCTTAACGCGGCATACGTCGGATTCAGATTGCTCCTAACCCGCACTCCAAAGCCCATTCCTGAGAATTTGTAACCAGTTCACACCCACCACTGGCTCTCTTAATACGCCTTCTTCAGTACTCTTCTTTATCGTCGTTTTATCTTAATTTTAATTATTTTACACCGCTTTGCCCACTGCTGTCAACCATTCGCCCCTAGGCTCTATTTCTGAAACGAGAGCTAGGTGATGTAAGCCTCTAGATGCGGCTACATACAATAGCTGCAAATCTCTTTGATCGCTATAGGTTTCATCGTTGGCATCCACAATCACCACACCGTCGAACTCCATCCCCTTGGCATAGTAAACGGGCATGACCAACAAGCCTTCTGGAATCGACAGGGTCTCTTCATCGACAACACAATGTGGGTATTCCAGTAGCTTCAAAGCCCTTGAAATCTCATTGGCCCGCTTCATGGTTCGCGTAAGTACTGCGATAGTTTGATGGCCTTTCTCGCGCATCCACACTAACGAGCGATTCAGCGCTTCTGAGCCCGTGAAAAGGCAGGGCGCATCACCCGTTCTTGGCACGACTTCGAAAGTACCCTTGTCTTTAAAGAGCCTTTGACAAAAATGGCCAATGCCCTCAACATTTCTGTACACCACATTGAGATGTGTAAAAATAGGTTCAGCTACTTGCATGGCACGAGCTGCTTGTTCGTGGTGGTCGACTTCATAAACATCAGTTAGTCGTTGTTTTGCATCGCCTAAGATAGTAAAGTGCGCCTTTGGAAACAACGCTTTAAAAATCGCAAAGGCCATCGCACTATAGTCTTGCGACTCATCGATTACCACTTGCTTAAGTCCAATTAAAGGATGTTCGCCATATAGTGCCATTTGATACCAGCAAACGATCAGCCAATCTTCTAAACCAAGACGCCCTGAATCCATTCTTTCGAGGGTGTCTTTGGCAATCTCCCTCACCTGGCTCAATGTGAGTTCCTCGAAGTGCTCCTTGATATACTTTGGGTATTCCAACATCCAACGATACACACTAAGCCCATTTACCGCCATACGCGCATCTAGCGCTTCACTGAGCTTATGGTAGCGCTTATAGCGCTCCAGTCTCGCTACGGCCTTATAATCGAAGGGATGCTTGCCAGAGAGCATAACCTCTAAGAGAATTTCGGCGTAATGCCTACGTTCCACATCTTTAACTTTATGGCGCACGCGCTCGCAAAAACGCTCAAGGCGCTTCATCACCGGGCGATATCGCCCTTCTACCTTTAACGCCTTTCGCATGGCCGCTTTAGTGGTCAAAAGCTCACTGCCATAGTAAAAATCTTCGGTGACGATACCTTTTTTCTCAAAATCCTTAAGTGTGGCCTGTAAAGCATGCATCATGCGCATATCGCTTTTAACGCGCATACCCAACGCCGTTATAGGGTTGAGTTGGCTATTCAGAGATGCTTCAAGTCGGCGATAGGGCGATTCAAAGGCCAATTCTTGTCCGAGTGCCCTTTCGATCATCTCGTCCAATGTCCATGTTTGGACTTGCTCCTCGCCGAGCTCTGGAAGAACGTGACCGATATAGTTGGTAAACAAATCGTTGGGTGAAAGCACCAATATATGATGTGCCTTTAAGCTATTTTTGAGGCCATGATACATAAGATAGGCAATTCTATGAAGGGCGACGATGGTCTT
>CALFXQ010000381.1 GCA_937958285.1 uncultured Fusibacter sp.
TAGATTTCTTAGAATAGGATTAGAGCTATATAGAAACTGGGCATTTTGTATACAAGTTTAAGGTTTTCGTCTTAAAACGGCGATTTAAAGCCAGATTTAACGTGAAAATAACTTGTGCAATATGGTGACATAAATAGAAAAAAAGTACATTTACTTTAGAGGGTGTACATCCGAGGAGACGGTATGAAGATTAAAAAGGCGGTTATACCAGCAGCGGGTTTAGGAACGCGATTCTTGCCAGCCACAAAGGCACAGCCAAAAGAAATGTTGCCCATTGTAGACAAGCCAACCATACAGTACATTATCGAAGAAGCGGTTGCGGCGGGCATCGAAGATATTATTATTATTACTGGGCGCGGCAAGCTCGCCATCGAAAACCACTTCGACAGAAATATAGAGCTCGAGCTCAACCTCGAAAAAGCAGGCAAAACAGACCAGTTGGCCTTGGTGCAAGCCAGCACGGGCATGGCCAACATTCATTACATAAGACAAATTGAGCCAAAGGGCCTAGGCCATGCCATTTTGTGCGCTAAACCCTTTATTGGCGACGAGCCCTTTGCAGTGCTTCTGGGCGACGACGTGGTGGTGTCTCACCAGCCGGCAATCGGCCAGCTGATGAACCAATACGAAGCCTTGGGCGGCACCATACTGGGCGTGCAAGAGGTTGCCCTAGAAGAGGTCAACAAGTACGGCATTGTCGACAAAATCGACATCGACCAAAGGCTTGGCAAGGTTCAAGATATGGTCGAAAAGCCCAAGCAAGCCGATGCGCCAAGTCGCACCGCAGTGCTGGGGCGCTACGTTATAAGCCCGTCTATCTTTAAATACCTAGAAGATCAAACACCAGGGGCCGGCGGCGAAATTCAGCTGACCGACGCCTTAAAGCGACAAGCCAAAGACGAAGACGTTTACGCCTATATCTTTAAGGGCAAGCGCTACGACATCGGCCATCAGTTGGGCTTTATACAGGCCACGGTGGAATTCGCCCTGCGAAGACCAGAGCTAAGAGATGCCGTCGCAGCATACATCAAAGAGCTTTCACAAAACATGGACGCCATGTTAGAGATTGATTCGTAAAACCCACTTCTACCAAAGCATTCTTGGGGGGACTGCAAATGCAAAAAGTGTACCGTAAAACCGCCGTGGCCTTTTGGGACCTAATATTGGTGAATTTAGCATTTTTATTGGCTTATGTCATTCAAACCCAGGGTCAATTGCCCATTCAAGACTTTGCCGCCAACCTGCATGTGCTTTTGGTTGTGTCGGTGCTAAAGCTCTTTATCTTCAACGCATTCCAGTTGTACTCCAGCATCTGGGAGTACGCATCTATAGAAGAACTCATTAAAGTGGTGGGCGCTGTGGTGGTGGCCAACCTTATCGCCATAGGCTACCTGGCCATTACACCGGTCAATATGTACTTTGGCATTTACGTTATCACCATAATGTTCGAAATCGCCTTTGTGGGCGGCAACCGCTTTAGCTACCGCATACTCAGACGCATTAAGCAGTCCAAGTCCCTCACCATGCAAGACGACGACAACCGCGTGCTTATTGTGGGCTCGGGCTCAACCGCATCCCTAATTGCCACAGAGATTAAAACCCACCCCAAGCAGCACGGACACTTAATTGGCTTTATCGACGACGACGAATCTAAAGTGGGCAAATCCATTGCGGGCATTAAGGTGCTTGGCACCCGCTTCGACATTATCGGCCTTGTAAAGCGAAAAGGCATCAACGAAATAATCTTGGCCATACCAACGGCCTCTAAAGAGTGCACCAAGCAAATACTCGACGAATGTAAACGCTCTGGGGCCAAGGTCAAAATTATTCCAGGTATTATGGAAGTGCTAGACGGTCGCGTCAGTATGTCGAAGATCAGAGACGTAGAAATCGAGGATTTGCTCGGAAGAGAGCCGGTAGACCTCAATATTACAGAAGTTTCGTCTTATATTAAGCACAAAACCGTACTGGTTACAGGGGGCGGAGGCTCGATTGGTTCAGAACTGTGCAGGCAAATTGCGAAGTTCGAACCTACAAAGCTAGTGATTCTAGATATCTACGAAAACAACGCCTACGACATTCAAAACGAGCTTAAACGCCAATATGGCAAAAGCTTAAATCTAGATGTGCTTATTGCATCTGTGAGAGATCAAAAGGCGGTTTCTCGCATTATGAACGAGCTTAAACCCGATGTGGTGTTCCACGCGGCGGCCCATAAACATGTGCCCCTTATGGAACGGTCGCCAAAAGAGGCCATCAAAAACAACGTGATGGGTACCCTAAATGTGGCAGAGGCAGCCCACGAGGCAGGGGTAGAGCGCTTTGTGCTTATCTCTACCGACAAAGCGGTAAACCCCACCAATGTAATGGGTGCCAGCAAGCGCCTGTGCGAAATGGTGGTTCAGTCTTTAGCGCAGCATTCCAGCACAAAGTTTGTAGCCGTGCGCTTTGGCAATGTGCTGGGTTCTAACGGTTCGGTGATTCCCCTCTTTAAGCAGCAAATTAAAGATGGCGGCCCCCTTACCTTAACCCACAAAGATATTATTCGCTACTTTATGACTATTCCTGAGGCCAGTCAGCTTGTGATTCAGGCAGGGGCCATTGCCAAGGGCGGCGAGATCTTTATCTTAGATATGGGCGAACCGGTTAAAATCTACGACCTAGCAGAAGACTTAATCCGCTTAAGTGGTTTAAGACCTCACGAAGATGTAAAAATCGAAATTACGGGCCTTCGCCCTGGCGAAAAGCTCTACGAAGAGCTCTTAATGTCAGAAGAGGGCATGACCAATACCAAGTACTCAAAGATTCACATTGCAGCGCCTACAACCCTCAACTACAAAATGCTTCGCACAAGTCTAGACAAGTTTAACCAAGCCCTAGAAACCGACAGCAATCAAGCGATTATTGAGCGTTTGGCCGTACTGGTGCCCACCTTTAAAACACCAGAAGAAGTAAATTCAAAAGTCGATCACGATTTACAGGCGATTGTGGCAGCAGCCACTCCCGCATCTAGCTTTGTGCCGGCACTAGACCAGAGAATCGCCCATTAAGGCGCTAAAGAGGAGAAAACCATGAAGAAAAAAATATTGAGTCTCGCACTCATACTTGCATTGGTACTGGGCATGGTGCAACCAGTGGTTGCAAACCCTGTAACCGCTGCCACACCTACAGCTACCCAGCAAAAGGTAATCGCTGCCTTTTGGCAGTATACCGGCGATCCCCATGCCCTACTTACAGATTTACTAGAGAAGTACTTTGCCATTCAAGATGCTAACAGCAAAGCCCAGTTTTTAGTGGTCTACCAAGAAGTGCTTACAGCCCTTGGCGGATACGGCGAAAGAATTGAAGCCTTTGGCCTAACGGCGCAAATTCTAGAAAAACTCAACACAAAAATGAGTTTGGGTAGACCAAATACCTACCAGGCCTTTATCGGTAAAGACTACCAAAACTTCGAAGCGGGTATTTTAGCAAACTGGAGCACATTAGTGGCCGATTACTCAGAAGACAGATTGGTGCGCTTGGCAGATGGCCTCAATAAAGTGTTCCCAGTGGCAAAGAAATACGTGGTACTAAAAGACGACCCCTTGGTAAGACCTTCCCTTAAAATGCTGGGTTATAGCCAGGGTAGCAATAGCATAACAAGTTTAATCGACTACAATATTCGCGGCGTTATTGGCAAGGGAAACCTTCTTCTTGGCATGAGCGCCAGCTACGATGCGGTTCAACCAGCCCTTCAAAAGATGCAAACCTTCTACAATGGCCTAAGTGCCCAAGATAAAGCCCTAGTGTACCAAACTCTAGACCAGCAGGGCTTCTTGTATAAGCGCCTTACAGCAAATGCCATTAACAGCAATCAAACTACCCTAACAGGTGTAGCAGACCCAGGTCAAACCCTGAGAGCAACGGCCAATGGCGCGCCGCTCACGGCGACCAACATTGTAGCCGATGGCGCATCGGGTGCCTTTGCCTTTACAGGCTTTGCCCCTCTTGCAGCGGGAACGGTTATTCTTGTAGAAGCCTATGCGCAAAATGGCAACAACCCACAGGTCTTAGACAGCACTTCTGTT
>CALFXQ010000382.1 GCA_937958285.1 uncultured Fusibacter sp.
TTCAATAATTCAGCTTGACTAGAAAGCTCTTCTGAGGCTGCTGCAGTCTCTTCGGAAGTTGCGGAAGTGGTTTGCACTACCTCGGCAATTTGCGAGATACCCTGATTGATTTGCTCGACTCCCTGCGCCTGCTCATTCGATGCCACTGCAATATCGCTCACAAGGTTATTAACTTGCTCAATACTATTAACGATTGTATTTAGCGCACCCGCAGTTTTATTGGCAATATCTGTACCCTTGGCAACCTTAACAATTGAACCTTCAATAAGATCCGTTGTCTCTTTTGCAGCATTCGCAGAGCGTGCAGCCAAGTTGCGGACTTCTTCGGCAACAACTGCAAAACCTTTGCCATGCTCCCCTGCACGGGCTGCTTCAACTGCGGCATTAAGAGCGAGTATGTTTGTTTGGAAGGCGATTTCATCGATGACTTTAATAATTTTAGAGATACTCTTTGAGGATTCATTAATATCCGACATGGAGTCGAGCATTTGTTGCATCTGAGAGTTGCCTTCTAACGCACTCGCCTTAGTATTCTCAGCTAGCTTATTTGCTTGTGAAGCATTTTCAGCGTTGAGCCTTGTTTGCGCTGCAATTTCTTCTATAGATGCGGTAAGTTCTTCGATAGAACTTGCCTGCTCTGTGGCCCCTTGAGACAAGGACATGCTCGAATCCGATACTTGCGATGAACCGGCGGCCACTTGTTCTGAGGCTGAATTGATATTGCTCATGACTTCATTGACATTGTCTGCCATCGAAGAAAATGCACTGGCCAGAATGCCCACTTCGTCTTTTGCGTCGATATCTATTGTAATGTCTAGATCACCTTGGGCCATTTTCTCTGCAGCGGCAACCATAATGCCGATTGGCTTCTTAATAGAAGAAGAAATAAACCAACCGAGTAACATAGATACGACTACGCCTGCAACCAAAATAGAAATCATCATGATTGTCGCCCTGTCGGCAGTTGCAGTGTTTTCTAGTGCAGTTTCTTTAGCTGCGGCAATCTTTTGATCTCTCAATGCATTGAGATCTTTTTCGATTGCAGTGCGCAGTGTGTTGCCTTCGCCGGTCATAAGTAGCAAGGCTTCATCTACTTTATTCTGTCGCTTAAGCCCAATTATTTGATTGGTCACTGCATCGTATTGCTGCTTAACACTGATTACTTCGTCGACCAAGCGCTTGCCTTCATCTGTAATAAGCGTTGATTGAAAACTCAATAGCGTGGTGCTAAACTCCTCGTTTCTCGTTTTTATGCGACCTTCAAAATCTGCAATTTCATCTTCCGTCTTAGACAATAGTATATCTTTAATATTGCCACGCATACGCTGATAAGACTCCATTATTGTAACTAACTCAGACAGTGGTACCGTCATGCGCTCATAGAGATATGTATCTGCTTCATCGATTGTTTTGATATTAACAATTCCTACAATACCTATACCTGCAGCAATCATTGCCACAATCAGAAATCCCAGAATTAATTTTAAGCCAATTTTCATGTTAGAATACCATTTCATGTGAGTCCTCCTAGTAAGTTTCTCTAAAGTGCACGCCACTAACTTAAATGCTACTGAGCGATTATCCCCCCAATCATATAGTCTAAATAAACGGCTCCCCTTTCGACCAAAGAATACACATATTGGTCTGTGCGCCACATCCTTATACACCCCGTTATACCACTCCAAATTAAATCCCCAGCGATACTCGGTATAATAAAGTCGGCGACTTCTCCATTTTCTCTCGCTTCTTGTATCAAATCTGCCAAGGCCTGTTGTCTTTGAAATATGATTGCATCTACTATATCTTTTAAATCGGCTGTATAGCGCATTTCTTCGAGCCCTTGTGTAATGGCGGTAATTGCATGATAGTTCTCATAATAACTCAAGTAGTTGCTTATTAAGTATCGAACACCCGCTAAGCCCGTAATGCCCATCACCTTAACAGACCGAATTAAATCGTGATCATACTTTTGGTAGTAGTGTAATACACCTAATAGAATCTCATTTTTGTTGCTAAAATGCTTAAACACTGTACTTTCCGCAATGCCCTCACAACTGGCTATTCTCTTTGTAGACAAAGATTGAACGCCCATTTCGTTGATGACTTCAATTGCAGTTATGATAATGCGATCTTTTCTGTGTAACAATGTCACCATCCTTCACCTCACACCGGTATATGGGTGAGTGATAATTCACTCACCCAATAAATTCCCCTTATTCGTCTCTCTAAACAAAAAAACACCGCTTTTGCGATGTTTTTTTACTGCTTCATACAATTTTAGTCACTCACCATAGATTTGTGATGTGGACTAGACAAAAAGTAGTCGTAGAAGGAGCCATTCACAATTGCCTTAACCGACTCAAAAATAACGGGCTTAAGTATAAAGGCATCCATCCCGCAAAGCTCGCACATGTTTCGATTGTGTTGAGTTGCATCTGATGTGAGCGCGTAGATTTTTGTGGTTTGTCCATACTCGCCAAGCCTAATCTCGGCTGTTGTTGTATAACCATTATAAATTGGCATATGACAGTCCATAAAGATGATATCAAAATTATTTTTCTTAGCTAATCCAACTGCTTCAAGACCATCAAAGGCACAGCGATATGGAACATCCAATTTTTCCATAAACTTTGCAAGCACAGCTTGGTTAACTGCGCAGTCATCCACAATGAGAATATGTGGTTTATTCGTTTCATTCATAATGATTGAGCCCTCGTGTCCAGTCTCGTCTAGTCTTCCAAGCGAATCGGTTTAGAAAGTAACATATCAAAACCCGCTGAAAGCATTTTATCTCGTTCGTTGTCGGTTGCATATGCGGTTGTTGCAATATATGTGACTTTAGACTTACCACTAAGTGCCTTCATTTCATTCAGCGCTTCTAAACCATTCATTATAGGCATTTGAATGTCTAGCATAACTATAGATACATCGTGATTTCGAAACAGTTCCACCGCATCGCGACCATTTTCCGCCTCTAGGACTGTATAACCCCTTTTGCGGAGCAAAATACCTAAAATAAGGCGGCTAGTCGCATCGTCATCGGCGACCAGAATCTGTAAATCATTAGATTTTGGCAGCTTAAGAACGTTTCTATCGGCATCATTTATATCTGCCGGCCTTTCACCAACATCTACTTTAAAGTTAAACTTAAAGGTTGAACCAAGACCCGGTTCTGACTCAACGCTTATATCTCCTGACATCAGCGATAATAGGCCACTAGTAATTGCCAAACCCAAACCCGTTCCTGTTCCCGTAGCATGGGTCTTATCCATTAAGTGCGCTTGCTCAAAGCGATTGAATATCTTATGAATATCGTGGGCATAAATGCCGATTCCCGTATCGCTAACCGCAGCATGCACCATAAGCTTCCCGTCGGCAGAAGGCAATAATCTCGCCGTTACAGTAACCGTTCCGGTTCGGGTAAACTTAATGGCATTTGCAATAATGTTAGAGAAAATTTGCCTCACTTTTAATGCGTCCCCTAACACACTTTGATCGAGGCTCTCATCTAGCTCAAACTTTAGCTCCAAAGATTTCTGTTTGGCCACCGCCTGAAAAAGTGCTATTACTTCCATCAATATGGCTCTGAAATTAAAGTTATCACAAGAGAGCGATTGATATCCTGCTTCTATTTTTGAGAAATCTAGTATGTCGTTTAATAGACCCAACAAACTGCTCGCTGAATTTCTCATGAGTCTTGCAAACTGCTGCTGTGATTCAGACAAATCTGTGGATAATAACAAATCCGCCAGGCCAATAATGCCATTCATCGGGGTTCGGATTTCGTGAGACATATTAGACAAAAATATACCTTTGGAATCATTGGCAAGTTGGGCTTGTTCTTTTGCGCGGATAAGGTCGGTCACATCTACTAAGGCACTGCGAATGAGCAATGCCTCTTCACGTTTTTGGGGTCTACTGATGCTTGTGAGTTCTACATTTCGCTTGATGCCATTATACTCAAAGATTAAGGCGGTGCGAACGCTACCTTTGCTAGCAGCGATTTGTCTTATGTGAAAATAGTAGTCATCTTGACTCTCGGGCGCGATTAATTGTGATATTTTTTTCCCGACCCAATTGCCTGCCGCTGAATCTATAAACCATTGTTCGAAGGCCTTGTTGTGCATCCTAATCTCATGGTTTTCATCGTAAATCACATAGGGTATTGGCGCCTCATCAAATATAGACATGTACTCACTTCGAGAGCTAACAAGTTCTTCTTGCACGCGCTTAAGCTCTTCGTTTTGATATTCAAGTTCGGTATGATAGATACTTACAGTTTCGATAATCTCGGCAAGGTCAAAATCATCAACCGGGCGCTTCTCGATAGACACATGCTGGAGCACAGATTCAATTTTCTCTTTTAAAGCAGAAGCCGCTTTTTGCGAGTACTGAGTCATCCTACCTGAGCCTCCCTCAAATTTTTTCTAGATAAAACATAGCACCTTCAAAAATACCATCCGCCGACATAATTGGGATTCCAGAAATAGACAGCATTAGCGCTTCTTGACCCTCATGCTGAATCGCATGCTCATAATTTGTTACAGGCTGATGTGTCTTTTTAATTTGACTAAAGGGTAATGCTTCGGCGGGAATACTATTTCCATGCCTGTCTGTAATATGCCATTTATAATGTTCGTAGCTGCGATCAATAATTTCTAGCAGTGTCATGCCAAACAACTGTTGGGCCTTTTGATTGGCATATATAATATACCCTTGCGAATCTACGTGAGTCATCGCCACTGGCGAGATGTCAATAAGCGCCTTAAGTGTTTGCTGCTGGCCACTAATTTCTTGTTCCATGGCCTCGAGCTTTGAAATATCAATCACCGTACCGACCACCATAATTGGTTTACCCAATGCATTTTTCTGCGTAATGCGTCCTCTATCGTAGTACCATGCATAGGTTTCATCTTTTCTCTTAATGCGGTATTTTATTTCCCAAGATTCTGTTTTTCCTTCTATATGGAGACGCATGGCCTCCATCGTTTGTTCATAATCTTCTGGGTGAAGCAATTTACATATTTCGTAAACATCTGTAGGAAACTCTTCTATCGAATACCCAAGCATTGTCGCCTTTTTTTCATGGAAAAGAACCTGTCCTGTAACCACATCCCATTCCCACCAAGCAATATTGCTGTAAGTCATTGCAGAATCTAGCCGCCTATTAAGACTCGATAAAGCCAACTCCTTCTCTTTGAGTTTTGTAATATCCACAAAGGTCACAATAATGCCATCTACTGCATTGTATTCATTTCTGTAAGGCCGAATTCTCGCTAACCAGGTTCTGCCTTTTGTGTCTACAAGCTCTTTATCGATACTTTTTAAATCCGCAACTACCGCATTTATATCTTCGATAAAATCTGGGTATCGTTCCATAATAGTAATATGCGAAATCGGCCGGCCAACGTCACTTTCCATAATGTTCGTGATTTCGGACACCTTTTGGTTGGTCTTACGAATGCAGAGTTTTCTGTCGAGATAGAGGGCGCCAATCTCTGTGTTCTTCATTAAATTGGATAGGTCGTTATTCAAGCGAACGAGCTCTTCTATTTTTGTTTGGTGTTCATTGTTAACAGAATATAGCTCCTCTTTAACAGATTGCAATTCTTAATTT
>CALFXQ010000383.1 GCA_937958285.1 uncultured Fusibacter sp.
TCGATCATCACAGGACTGCCGCACATATATGCTTCCTTGTTTTCGCCATTATCCAAGTATTTTTTTATAAGATCTGGAACGCGTTGTGTATCGCCAGTCCAGTTGTCCTCTTCGGTAGCGCGGGTAAGACTGTAGATAAATTTGAAGTTGGGCATATCCCTTTGAAACTCGGCAATTTTGTCCATCATATAAAGTTCTTTGCTATTGCGGGCGCTGAAGAAACAAGTGACTTTTCGATCAATTTTTTCTTCGTGCATATAGCGCAGTATGGACATAATCGGAGCAAGACCCGTGCCAATCGAAACCATGACCATCTCTTTATCGCTATGGCGATAGTAGAAGTCTCCAAAGGGGCCAACAACTGTGAGTTTCTGGCCGACTTTCAAGTGATCGTGAATATAGGTAGTGCACACCCCATTGGGGACGCGTCCAATAAAGAGTTCGATAGCATCCTGTTGATTTGGAGGACTTGCAAGGGAGTAAGCGCGATAGACTTCTTCTTCGTTGCCCTTATAAGTCGGAGTGAGGATCTGAATATATTGACCAGGTTTGAAGCTGATTTCTTTGCTAGCGGGAAGCTCTAAAACCAAGTGTTTGACTGTGGAATTCACCAAGTCGTTTCGACGAACAATGTAATCGAGCTGTTTTACATTGAAGAGTTCTTCGGGAATTTCAATCTTGATATCTTCTTTGACTTTGCACTGGCAACTTAATCGAATGCCATCCTTTTGGTCTTGAGGTGTAAGGTAACCCAACTCGGTGGGCAGTACATCGCCACCACCTTCTAAAACATGGACTTTACAATAGCCGCAACTACCTTTGCCGCCGCAGGCGGAAGGAATAAAGATCTCATTTTCTATTAGGGAGCTCAAAAGAGATGCGCCGCCATCTATAGTGAGTTCCTTTTCGCCATTGATGGTGAGTTTTTTCTCGCCGTAGTTGCCTATGGTGCGATTGGCAATGGATAGAAGCAAAGCCAAGATACCAGTAATAGCTGAGAGAGAGGCGATTGTGGTGATAATTTCGTTCATGGGGTCACCTCCTCTATTGAATTTGAACAATGCCGCTAAAGCCAATAAATGCTAGCGCCATTAAGCCAGTGATAATGATGGTGATACCCGGTCCTTCCAAACCTTTGGGAATGGGGTTGTTCTTAATCTTTTGTCGGATACCGGCCATTGCCACGATGGCCAAGGTCCAACCAATGCCGGAACCAATGCCAAAGGCCATGGACTGCATAAGGTTGTAGTTTCTGATGATGATAAATAGAGAAACGCCCATAATCGCGCAGTTTACCGTGATTAATGGGAGGAATATGCCGAGCGCCTGATAAAGGGCGGGGAAATAGCGGTCGATCAGCATTTCTAGCACTTGAACAAAAGCAGCGATGACAATGATAAATACGATAAATCGCAAATGCTCAATTTGAAGCGGCACTAACAAATAGTGATAGACGAGATAGTTTAACAAGGTTGTAAAGGCGAGCACAAAAGTCACCGCTTGACCAAGACTCATGGAGGTTTTAATTTCGCTTGAAACGGCGATAAAGGAGCACATGCCCAAGAAATTCGACATAATCATGTTGTTCGTGAAGATCGCTGCGAAGAAGATGACCCAAGGGTTGATTTCGAGCATTATTTGCCACCGCCTTTCACATCAGTTGCCGCCTGATCTGGGAAGATATTGCGTGTAATCCAGATCACTATGCCTAACATAAAGAATGCACCAGGGGGCATAATCATCAGAGTCCAGTCGACCCAGTTTGGTCCAAGTACATCAAATCCAAACAGAGAGCCAAAACCCAACAACTCTCGAACAGTAGCAATGGCTAAAAGAACCACAGCATACCCAGCACCCATGGCCATGCCATCGATAAACGAGGCCAGTGGCGGATTGTTTTGCGCATAGGATTCTGCACGACCCATAATAATGCAATTGGTGATAATCAAACCCACATAGGGGCCGAGGGCTTTGCTCATCTCGGGCATGTAAGCTTTAAGAAAAATATCAACTACAATTACAAAAGATGCAATAATCAGGGTTTGAACCATCATGCGTATGTGCTTAGGCGTGTACTTGCGGATGATGGACACTGTGAGTGAGCTAAAGGCCGTTACAAACATGAGGCCAATACCCATGATTAAGGAGTTCATCATTACATTAGTTACTGCAAGTGCAGAGCAAATACCAAGAATTTGTCTAAATATGGGATTGTCTTTGATTAACCCCATATGAATGAGCTTTTGAGTTTTTGATGCCATTACAAATCACCCCCATAATTGGCGATAAAATTAGCTACATCTTCGTTGACCATTACGCGTACAGCTTCAGATGTCAACGTTGCTCCAGCGATGGCGTCGATATTGCCACCTACCTTGGGCTTGAAGATCACAATGTCAGTGTTTTTTGAGGCGTCTGCAGATGAAATCGAAACGTTTCGAAACTGTTCTTTAAACCAAGGTTCGTCGATACGACCTCCTAAGCCAGGTGTTTCTGAGTGAGACATAACGCTCATGCCCAAAATTGTCTTTAAATCGGCACTGATGCCGACATAACCTGTCATTGACCCCCAGAGGCCAGGTCCATTGATCAAGAAAGCGTAACCGATAGTCCCATCTTCTCTTTTGCCCTCGAATATCGTGATATCCTTTACTTTACGTTCGGTCACTTTGGCGGAGTATGCGGCTTCGATCGCATCAGCTGTTGGTATATCGGCTATTCCCGGAAGTGTTATTATGGGAATTCCAAGCACGAATAGCACATTCTCTTTTGTGCGAAGGGCCTCTTGAGTGGCGATTGTTTCTTTAGTTAGGGCATTTATACCAGCAAGTGCGCCGCCAAATACGATAGTGAGAACTAACATAAAGACCACGGGATATACAATTGGTTTGGAGTTTTTCTTCTTGGCCATTGTTACACCTCTTTTTTTGTAACGGGCTGTGCTTGAGCTTGAGTTTGTGTCAAAGGCTTCTTAGTTGTAGATGCTTTCTTCTTTGCCTTTAAAGCCTTAACAGCTTCGTCTAGTATAGGTGCAAAAGTGTTGGCGATTAAGATGGCAAACATCACGCCTTCTGCAAAGAGTGCAAATCCCCTAATGATTACGGTAATGATGCCAATGAGCAAACCGTAAATCAGTTTAGCCTCTCTCGTCTTTGGAGCGGAGATGGGGTCGGTAGACATAAAGACTGCGCCGAAAAGTAGACCACCAGAGAGTAGTCCAAAGAGTGGGTTTGGGATCCCCTTAGTACCTACCAGATAAAAGGCGCTGTTTGTCAACAAGAAACCTGCAATTGTGGCCAACATAGTTTCCCAAGATGCGGTTTTTGTCACCAATAAATAGATGCCCGCGAGGATGATTAAGAGTGCACTCGTCTCGCCAAGCGATCCGGAGATATTGCCGAGAAAGAGCCTTGTATAATCGAATATTTCACCGGTGGTTCTAAAGAGCAGCATCGGAGTAGCTGTTGTGACATCGTCTACAGGTGTTCCAACAAAATGTGCAAAGCCACCGATTAGATTTTCGAAGGGCTTTGTCCATTGGACTGTTAAGAATGTGGGGAAGCTCACATAGACAAAAGCGCGTCCCACTAATGCGGGGTTAAATACGTTGCGACCAAAGCCGCCGAAGACTTCTTTTCCGAAAATCACACCAAAGAGCATACCAACTGCAACGACCCAAAATGGTGTTCGCACGGGCAGTGTGAGGGTAAAGAGAACTGCTGTCACAAAAACAGCCTCAGTGACCGGCTTATTGCGTTTGTGTTCAAAGACCCACTCGGCAAAAACCCCAACCACAGAAGCCCAAACAATCATTACAAGTGCACGCCACCCAAAAAAATAAATGGATGCGAGGATGATAGGCGCAAGGGCAAGGAGCACCTTTCGCATCATCGGTTGTTTCATAAATTGAATGCCAAATAATTTGTAAATAACAATCACCCCTTCGTTTTATGTAACGTAAAAATAACGTTTTC
>CALFXQ010000384.1 GCA_937958285.1 uncultured Fusibacter sp.
GTGTCATAGAAGATTTGCCCAATATTAGCCAGGTCGGTATAATGTCTGTGTTGCTTCGTTCTTTAGGCGCAACAGTAGAATCCGACGGCCAAACGATGCATATTCACACGCCTAAGATTATTGCCCACGAGGCGCCCTACGAATTCGTGAGCAAGATGCGATCGTCTTTTGATGTTATGGGACCCCTTCTAGCGCGTACTGGAATTGCGCGTTGTCCACTACCTGGCGGCTGTGCCATTGGCGAGCGACCAATAGATCTCCATATTAAAGGCTTTAAAGCATTAGGCGCAGAAGTCACTTTTGGTCATGGATTTGTAGAAGCCCGAGCAAAAAAGTTAGTTGGTGATACCGTCTACCTCGACTTCCCAAGTGTTGGCGCAACTAAGAATATCATGATGGCAGCAACAATGGCAGAAGGCATTACCCATATTGAAAATGCGGCAAAAGAACCCGAAATCGTAGACATTGCAAACTTTCTCAATAAAATTGGCGCAAAAATTTCTGGAGCAGGTACAGATACCATACGTATAACAGGTGTTAAGCGTATGGGTGGCGCGCGTCATACCGTATTGCCAGACCGCATTGAAGCTGGAACCTATTTGATTATGGCTGGCATGCTCAACAGCGATGTATTGATTAAGAACATCGAACCAAGCCATTTAAAGCCTGTAATTGCAAAACTCAAAGAATGTGGTGTAGAACTCATCGACGTTGACGATGCCATTCGTGTGAAAAGTACGGGTAAATTGAAGGCCGTCGATATTACAACTCTGCCTTATCCAGGATTTCCAACAGATTTGCAGGCCCAATTTATGGCGCTTCTCACAATTGCTCAAGGTAACAGTGTCGTCATGGAAACGGTATTCGAGAACCGTTTTATGCACGTCAGCGAGTTAAACCGCATGGGTGCACAGATTAAAACAGAAGGACACAGTGCAATTGTAAAAGGAGGGACTAAGCTTCAGGGTGCACAAGTGCGTGCTACAGATTTGCGTGCAGGAGCAGCTTTGATTCTTGCAGGGCTTGTTGCTGATGGCAATACAGAAATACACGAAATTTATCATATCGACCGTGGATATAACGACTTGGTAGGTAAATTACGTGGTCTTGGCATTAATATTACACGTATTGAATAATCAATATGTGAAGAGAGAATAAGGAGCGCATATGTTTGGTTTTGGAGCAGAGATTGGCATCGATTTAGGAACGGCCAATGTACTTGTTTATATAAAAGGCAAGGGCATTGTCCTTCAAGAACCGTCCGTTGTTGCAATCGACAAAGACACGGATCGCGTATTGGCTGTAGGCACTGAAGCGCAAAAAATGCTGGGCAGAACACCGGGAAATATAGTGGCTATACGTCCGCTTAAAGATGGTGTTATTTCGGATTACGATATTACTGAGCGGATGTTGCGCTATTTCATTAACAAAACCTGTGGAAAAAGACGCTTCTTTAGACCGAAAATTATGGTTTGTGTGCCATCTGGCGTTACAGAAGTTGAGAGGCGTGCAGTTATCGATGCCTCCACAGAAGCAGGTGGTTCAAAGACATTTGTCATTGAAGAGCCAATTGCAGCGGCCATCGGAGCGGGTCTAGATATCTACAAACCAGATGGTTGTATGGTCATCGATATTGGCGGTGGAACAAGTGATATCGCCGTGATCTCGTTAGGGGGCGTTGTTGTAAGCAAGTCCATTAAAGTCGCTGGCGATAAGCTTGACGAAGCGGTGATCAGATACATGAGAAAAAATCACAATCTGCTTATTGGCGAGCGCACAGCTGAAGAAATGAAGATCAATATTGGAACGGCATACCCAAGAGCACAATCTGTTACAATGGAAGTACGTGGTCGAGATTTAATTACAGGACTGCCAAAAAACCGTATAGTAACATCAGAAGAGATGATGGAAGCTTTACAAGAACCAATTAATGCAATTTGTGAAGCTGCGCACGCTGTACTCGAGAAAACACCACCAGAGTTGGCTGCTGATATAAGCACTCGGGGTATTGTTATGACAGGTGGAGGCGCTTTGTTACACGGTTTGCATAAGTTAATAGAGAAGCGTACCGGTATTCCCACTTACATCGCAGAAAACGCTGTAAGCTGTGTTGCTATTGGAACGGGTATGAGTCTTGAGCACATCGAATATTTAGAAAATGCACAAAGTATGCACCGCGGAAGTCGCCGTTAACAGTAAGTTGCATAGAACCTTGCAGTAGTTTTGCAAGGTTTTTTTTAAAACACCAGGTGGTGAATCATGTATAGATTTCCATTTAATCTATTTTGGAGAATTATACCTTTTATAGCGGGCGTTACTTTCTCTTTCCAAATGGGCTACACAGATGCTATGTTGTCAAAAATATGGGTGGTGTTCTCTTTTTGGCTTGCGTTTAGTTTTATGAAAGCGCATTGGTACTACAAAAGTAGCGTGACCAATCATCCTTATCTTTCGGCAGTTTTTACGCTAACAGAAGGTGTTTGTATTTTTTTACTGATGCAGTTTTCTCCGCTGTACATCATTTACTTTGCAGTGATTTTGCTAGATTTGTCTTGGTTGTATCAAATAACCACATGGCAAAATAGTAAATCGAAGCGCATTTATCTTACCGCAACGCGCATGCTATTTATCGCATTGGCTATATGGTGTATGTTTGAGCTCGCAAATAAATCTCTTCACTTACAAGAGGTGATTGTGCGCATTTGGTGGTTTGCACTTACTGGGGCTACCGTGGTATGGTTGGGAAGCACCTTGGGTATGCTCGACAAGCGAAGAATTCACGCAGAGCGGTACTACGACGATCTGCGACTCTCTGAGGATGCTTTAAAGAAAGCCCATCGCGAGCTAGAAGCTTACTACCAAACTTTAGAGGAAGTCAGTGTGCTGAGAGAGCGCACGAGAATTTCTAGAGCTTTGCACGATCACGTAGGGCATGCACTTTCAGCATCCTACATTCAATTGCAGATGCTTCAGCACAAGTTGACATTAGAACATTCTGAACACCAAGATAGCGTGTCATTCCTTTCAGGTTTTATGAAAGATACTTTAGAAAAAACAAGGCAAGTGGTTCACGACATGGGGGCTGCGCCTCTTGAAGTTAATCAATTGAGGTATGCTCTAGCAGAGCTTATAGGTCGAACAGAAAAGCTTACTGGTGCCAGTATGCGACTAGTAATGCCCGATTGGGAAAATACACTGCACTTAGATCAGGATCAGCATCAGTGCATATATAGTACGGTGCAAGAGAGTATTACGAATGCATTAAGACATGGAAGGGCAACGGATGTTCAAGTCGTTATCTCGCAGACGCCTACAAGTATTTGCATTGCAATTCAAGACAACGGTTGCGGCATAGCGACACAGGCAACAGGTGAGCAGAACTTTGTTAAAGGTTTTGGATTAAACAGTATGGCCGCACGCGTTGAACATTTAGGCGGTACACTGGACATTTGCCCTACCGTGGCCATGGGTACAAGAATTATGGCGAGTATTCCCAAATCGAACAACAACGTTCAAGTAGGAGGTTAGTGATTGTGAAAGTGCTCTTAGTTGATGATGAAAGGCTTATTCGAGAAGGGATGGCCTATTTATTGGGGTTAAAGCCAGATGTAGATATTGTGGCGCAGGCAAGCCACGGCGAAGAGGCGCTAGCGCTATGTGCCAATTACCCTATTGATTTGGTTTTGATGGACATACGCATGCCTGTTATGGACGGTGTTCAGACGACTAAACTCATAAAAGAGAAATATCCGGATATAAAAGTGCTTATTCTCACAACTTTTAAGGATGATCAATACATTCAAGATGCGGTGGCAAGTGGTGCCAGTGGCTATTTACTAAAGGATAGTTCACCAGAGTTGATTTACAATAGCATGGTAAATATCTTAACTGGAGGCTTTGTAATGGCTGAGCCGATGGCAAGAGGTGTGGTTGATCGCCTTAAACCCACTGCAGAATCATGTACACATACGCTAACTGAACGAGAAGTGGAAATTGTAGGGCTTATTGCAGAAGGGATGAGCAATAAGGAAATTGGCGAGCGTTTGTTTTTAACTGAAGGGTCAATTAAGAATGCCATCACTTCAATCTTGGCAAAACTGGGCCTAAAAGACCGTACACAAATAGCAATATTTGCATTCAAGAATGGCTTTGCCTCCTAAGGTAAAGCCATTTCTTATTGAAGGACTCTGTGACTTAAGTCATATGGGATCATGACCTAGGTGAATAGTCGTGCATGCGCGATTCAAGTATACTGACCCTAGAACATAAATCACAAAACGATTGTTTGGAGGTGCATTATGATGTTGTCTCAGGTTACGACAGAGGTCACGGTTAATCCCGCAATACACATTAGCGAGGTAAGCAAAAGATTTTCGGATGTGATCGCTGTTAACCGTTTGAGTTTAGATATTTTTCGAGGTGAGATCTTTGGATTACTCGGTCCAAATGGCGCTGGAAAATCCACACTCGTCAATATGTTATGTGGTGTCACGTCCATCGATATTGGCGATATTGAAATATTAGGTCATTCGGTGAAGCATCGATTACAAGCGCAGGCGGCTAAGCTTCATCTAGGCGTCGTGCCTCAAGAAATTGCATTGTTTGATCATCTCACTGTAATGGACAATCTCAACTTCTTTGCAGCACTTTATAATTTAAAAGGCGCAGTAAAGCGCGAACGCATTAGCGAAGCCCTTGAACTTGCTCAGTTGGTCGACAAAAGCAAAAAAAAGGTGCGCACACTATCGGGTGGCATGCGCAGACGTTTAAATTTAGCGTGTTCTATTCTGCATAACCCCACAATACTCGTGTTAGATGAGCCAACAGTTGGCATAGATCCTCAATCGAGAAATCACATTTTCGACACCATTAGAAAACTCAACACAGAGAGGGGCATGACAATTATCTACATCACACATTATATGGAAGAAGTGGAGCAACTCTGTGATCGCCTGGCAATTATCGATGCCGGTAAAATTTTGATAAAAGGCACTAAACAAATGATTGTTGAATCGGTTTCTGATGAGTGGGTTGTTAAACTCAACGCCGAAAGCATCACCGAAGCCCAACTATATGAGATTAAACGCATTGATGGCATTCGGCACATAGAAGTGGGAGAGACTGAGATTCACATGGTTATTCAAAAAAACAAAGTGAGCTTTGATTTGCTAACCGCGACTTTGTCACAAATAGGCATTAAAATCATGAGCATGAGCATGGAGATGCCATCACTTGAAAGTGCATTTTTAAGTATAACGGGCAAATCACTACGCGATGCCTAACACAAGATTTAAGCACGGATTCTCTGATGGTCTATTAAGGAGTAAATTATGTTTGCAAACTATGCTAAACAGGCTTTAAAACTCAATCTTTCTAACCGCGTTATTATCGTTGCCCTGATATTAATTCCCCTCGTATTTGGCACCTTATACGGAATGCTCTACTCGGGTATGATTAAAGGGTATGAGGATATCAAAATAGATTCTCCCTTGGTGAATAATCCCCTATTGTCTGAGAAGCTCATATTAGTAGCGCCCGCGCCCGCTTTAACGCCAATAGGTGTTATGCAAATCAATATCTTCGCGGGAAGTACATTTTTTACAACTGCTTTTGCAGCGATACGCTTTATCAAGAGCAGAGAAAAAAAGGTGATAAAGCGGTTGGTTGCTATGGGCTATGTAGACGGTCAGGTGTTTTGGGCTGAAGCAATGGGAACCTTTTTAATGAACATTATCGTTTGTGGTGTTTTTAATGGCCTCTTTTTAGTGGTAAGTGCCTATTTGAATCATGTACCAAAAACATTTGTGCATTTACTCTCTGATCCCTTTAGCTCCGAGGCTTTATCCCATTGGGGAGCATTGACGATTATGGTTCTGCTTCAAGCCGCCTTCGCCTCAGGGTATACGATGATGGGAATGGGTTTGTTTCGCTCGGAGCGCACCTTTTCACAACTTCATGTTTTGCCCGCCTTTGTGATGATGTTCTTAGGGGGAGCACTATTCCCAGTAGATGCGGGCACTTCGGGTGGCATATATGAATGGATGCCCAATTACATTTTGAGTTTGTTCTATAAAACAATCTACACTGGTCAGTGGCAGTGGCAAGCTCAAAATTTTCTCTTGCTGGCTGCCCTTGGCCTTGCAAGTGTAATGTTGCTTTTGATTGGCAGATGGCGATTTAGATTGTGTGACGAATAGTGAGGTACGCAGATGAATACCGATAAAGTACGCGTCCATCCGGGACTGCAGATGTTGAATTTAGGTGTAGCAACCGTTAGACGCATGTTGCTGGACCTCAAGATTCTCATTCCTCTTTTAATTATTCCAATCGCAATTATCTTCGCATTTGCACTAATGACTCAGAAGGATTCTCAAAGTACCGAAGATGTAAAAGTGAGAATAGCTGTTGACGAAAGTCTACCCGCCGCTGAGAGGCGAATTCTCGAGCGTACTTTTCGGTTAATTGTGGTAGAGGGTGACGGACAATTAGAGCAATTGGTATCTGATGGAAAAGTAATAGCAGCATACAATGGCGAGAAAGTTTTTGCCACACAAGAACGGGCTGGCAGCTGGGTACTAGATGTTCTTCAGGGTAAGGCACCTATGGTTTCAAAGACACCAACTGTGCTGACAGCTGCTCAAAAACAAGCTCAGACAAGAGCCGTGGTTGCTCAAGTGACCAATTTTTTAATCAACTACATGATGTTTTCGCTTTTGATGGTAGCAAATGAACTACTTTCCCTTAAAAACAGCGGATTACTAAGCCGGATGTCAAGTATGCCAATGTCACACGGCACCATAGTGGGCGGTCACCTTTTAGCATTTACCCTGTTGCTCGGTGCTCAAGTAGGTCTCATTAATCTATTGATCTATGGGATGTATGGCATGGGCATGGTCTCTTTTGTAAATATACCTTTGGCCATTCTGTCGATGTTGGTCCTTATCTTTGTGATTTTGAGTTTGGGTGTAGCAATGACACGGGTTACAGACAATGTGAGCCTGCTTCCGATGGTGGCGAATTTGGTGATGATTCCCTCCATGATGGTGAGTGGTACGTTTATGAATTTTAGCTTAGGCCCTTTCTTTGACCCTCTAAGATACGCTACACCACAGTTTTGGATGAAGGAGATTTTGAATTTGCTCAATGACGGCCAGATAAATGTTATGCTACCGCTGCTCGCACTCTTTGCAATGGGTACCATTTTCTTTATGGTAGGCACAGTGGGGAACACGAAGCTCTTTCAAGAATAGGGTTTCTTGAGAAATAAGTGCTTGATAGGTCGACGTTTTGGGTAAGTTTAGGATAGATTAAACCTACAGGCGAAAAATTGCTCAATATTGAAAGAGGTTATGGGATGAAAAATCAAGCGAGAACAAGAAGAATTCCAAGCTACGTAACTACCCGCGAAGAACATGTGGAGATGCAGCATGAGTCTTCGAATAGATGGACTATGGGTTTATTGATAGCCACAGCCGTTCTAGCATTTATTTCGACTGTGTTTTCAGTGGCAAACTTACTCGCGTCTAAGCGCGATTAGCAAAATGCCAAATAGCAACATCTTTTAAAGATAGCAGCTATAAGATTTCTCAAAAAAGCCGGCCTAGTGCCGGCTTTTCTGTGGATAGGACTTAAGTTAAAGACCTTTGTTGCCGATATTAAGCCTAGATAACAAAGGATGGTGACTTTATGCTACGTGGACTTTATACTGTGTCGACAGTGTTACAACAACATACCAATGCACTGGATGCCTATTCAAATAACCTTGCCAATATTCACTCAAGTGGCTATAAGCGCGACATTCCAGTGTATGAAGAGTTTGCTAGCACATTGCTATCCAAAGTAGGTGGGTCGCCAGCATCTATAATTACAGGCACACCAAAAATTAAAGAAACAATTAAATCCGATGAGCATATGTTGCAGACTAATTTAGGATATTTCCGCGTTGCTGCACCTGGTGGGACATCTTACAATACGTCGGTGAACTTTCGAGTTGCAGAAGATGGCTACCTAAAAACCGTCTATAAGAATAGCAATGGTGCTGTGGTTAAAGATGCGGGGTACGATGTAATTGGAAATAAAGGCCGAATATTTGTTGGCGATGGAGCGTTCGAAATATCAGAACAAGGTGATGTAAGTGTCAATGGGGCTGTGGTAGATAACTTAGTATACCGTCAAGGTAAGGGTGTTATAGGCACCTTTAGTGGCGGCATTAAATTCAATCGCAATGTGACGGACTTCACTCAAAGTGAGTTGCAAAATGTTGAGAATCCCCTGAGTTTTGCACTGGTGGGAGAAGGGTTTTTTAGCATTCAAACGCCGGCGGGCGAACGATATACGCGTTCGGGCGGTTTCGTTATCAACGCCAACAAAGAACTTGTAACTTCAGAAGGTTATCCTGTCTTGGGTTTAGACGGTCCAATAAAACTAGACGATTACGATGGTGTGAATTTAGTCGTCAACAAATTTGCAGAACTCTCTATAAACGGCGTCGTCGTTGACAAATTCAAACTCGTTAATCCAGATCGCCTAGAGCGTTTGAAAAAAGCGGGAACAACTGCTTATCGATACGATGGTGAAATGGAGAGTAAGCCATTTACAGGAGAAATCGCCCAAGGTTTTATCGAAGGCTCTAATGTAGATTCTTTTAAGGAAATGATTCAAATAATGGAACTTTACCGTCTCTACGAAACGGCACAAAGAGTGGTACGCAGCTACGACGATACACTGGCAAAGACAGTTAGCGATGTGGCACGACTTTAATATAAAAAGGAGGCTTACATGAGAGCCCTATACTCCGCAGCAACAGGTATGAAAAGCCTACAGTTGGCAATCGACACCATTTCAAATAACTTGGCAAACGTCAACACCACAGGCTATAAAAAGCAGCGTGTTGAGTTTAAAGATCTCTTTTATCAAAGACTCGATTCAAAGGACAATTCAGATGGCCTAGGCGCGCCAGTAAATATTGAAGTCGGTCACGGCGTTAAAACTGGAGCCATGGTGAGACGTTTCTCGAATGGCGCTTTTCAAGCAACGGATAACCCCTTTGACATGGCACTACAGGGGATTGGATTTTTTGAGGTGCAGAACGAAAATGGCGATATGATGTATACAAAAGACGGTTCATTTAAAATGGGTCTTACTGATCAAGGAAAACGTCTAGTGACATCTGATGGCTATCCTGTTCAGGGCATTGATGGGCCTATAAATTTGGAAGGCGAAATCGAAGAGTTCAAAGTTGAGCGAAATGGCGTAATCAATGTGAAATTTGCCAATCAAGAAGGAGATGCTTTTCAGCAAATCGGACAACTGAAGTTGGTAAAGATTCCAAATCCAGCGGGTCTTGAAAGTAAAGGTCTCAACTTGTTTAAAGTCACAGGTGCTTCAGGGAATCCAGTTCTCGCTGACGATAATTCAGCAGGTGAAGTGGTGCAGAACTACCTAGAAGCATCTAATGTGCAAGTCGTCGAAGAAATGATCAACTTAATCACAGCTCAGCGCGCATATGAAATTAACTCTAAGGCAATTCAGACATCCGATCAAATGCTTGAACTTGCAAACAACCTAAGACGTTAGAGAGGTTAGTTTATGGCAATCCAGGTCTCTAAATTGGTTAATTTAACACCGCAAACTGCGAATCGTTCTGGATCTTCAACGGCAGATGGCGTAGCTTTCGAAGCGGAATTAAATAAGGCAAAGAGCGAAATTGATGCCCTTCAGAAGTTTGCCACGAGCGCTCAAGAAACGGGTGACTTAGAATCTCTAAAGAAAGTGGCAAAAGACTTTGAAGAGATATTTATCAATATGCTCATGAAATCGATGCGCAGCACCATCGAAGAGAGCGGTTTGATGGAAAAGAGCAGTCAGCGTGGGATGTTTGAAGGCATGCTCGACGAAGAGTTCACTAAGAAAATGGTAGAATCCGGTGGCATAGGGATTCAAGAGATGATGGTAAGACAGTTAAGTCGCTACGTTAATCAAGATCTTGCAGTTGACGCTGAGAAAAGTACTGGCTCTGAAGAACCATCTACTAAAGCGACCTTTGATGGAAAAGGGTAAAAGTTAAAGGGTAAAGGGTAACGGGTAAAATGGAACCTGGTACTAAAACCAACTGACATTTATATGAAAATGTGCTATACTGAGATATCGGTTGGCACTTTTTTATTGCAATAGCAATTTTTAAAGAAGAATCAAACTAAGAATCAAAATTAGAATTAAGAACTTAAGAGGAGGTTTTTAAGTGTTAGAAGCCAGAGATATTGAAAAGATCATTCCCCATCGCTATCCTTTTTTATTGGTGGATCGTATTATAGAACTTGAGCCTGGAGTAAAAGCAGTGGGTATTAAAAACGTCACTGTCAATGAGCCCTTCTTTCCAGGGCACTTTCCTGGGAATCCAATTATGCCCGGTGTTCTTCAAGTAGAAGCGCTGGCACAGGTAGGTGCAGTCGCGCTGTTGTCGCATCCTGATTACA
>CALFXQ010000385.1 GCA_937958285.1 uncultured Fusibacter sp.
CCCCCAGACCACGAAGGCCAATACACCTCTAGTGGTCACGGCGATACCTAAAGCCACTGAGCAATTGGCCATCGATAGCGACAGCCCTGTGCTTGAGTTTTCTGAAGTGCCCGTGGTGATGAATTTTAAAGGGGCATCGGTTTCGGATGGTGCCCAGGTGAGCGTTAAGCGCTTTGATGCTAATGCGGTGGAGCAAGTACTTCCAATGGTTGCGCCTGCTGGCATGGCGATTCGTTCGGCGGGAAGCATCTTTGCATTCACTACGGATAAGCCTTTTAATGGGTTTGTAGAGATCACCTTGCCCTTCGATCCAAAGTCGCTTAAGTCGGCGGCGATGCTAGAGGCGGCGCGTTTTGACGAAGTGAAGCGGATTTGGGTGCCCCTTGGTGGTGTGGTGGATTTAAAGGCCATGACAATCACCTTTAGAACCCACAGTTTTTCGTACTACACGGTTGTCGAGGCAAAGTCCAGTTTTGTTGACCTCAAGCAAGTGCCTTGGGCACAGCCTGCCATTGAGCGTTTGGTGGCCTTGGGCGTGATGGGTGGCGTCAACGCCTCTCAGTTCGCGCCGAAAGCCAGCATTTCAAAGTCTAATAGCTTGGGGGCAATCCTCAAGGCCGTGGCCCTGGTAAAGGGTACCAATAAAGTGTCACTTAAAGACATTGGCGGCGTGCTAGACAAAAAAGTTTCCAGCGCATCGATTACGCGTGGGGAGTTGGCAGATGCACTCCAGAAGGCCTTTAAGGTCGCACGCAGCTCCAACTCTAAGGTGAAGACCTTTGATGTGTCGAACCTCACAAAAGTAAATCCGAAATCAAAAGCCACGCGCGCAGAGGTGGCAGTGGCCATTGAGCGCCTAATGGCGAGCTTGTCTAAATAATATAGAGACGAGGTGAGTGAACGGGTCTCTTACAGTAACAGAAAGAGACCCGCTCACTCACCTCGTCTCTTTCTGTATCTAAGAGAAAAACCACACCATGTGCCAAGAGCTTGGACATGGTGTGGTTTTTTTATGCGGAGTGGATAAACGCTTCGAGAGAAATGCTGTACTTTTCTCTGGTCATGTCGCAGTACTGCCGATAAAGCCTATCGTTCTGAGTGATTTTTAAGTGAAGTGCTGAAAGGGTAAAGTGCTCAATGGCAGTATCTTTATTGCCCAAAGTAAAGTGTGAAACAGCCAAGCGGTAATACAGAAAGTACAGCAGAAAATTGGAGTGCTGCTTAAGTGAGACTTGGATGGCATTATCTACGATAGCGATCACTTGCTGATGTCGATCGCGTATATGATAGTTGTATGAAAGGTTGCAAACCGACTTGATAAATAGGAAATGTTGATTGTTGAAAAGCGGATATTCAAGACTTCTAATAATATTCTCAAGGAGGGCGCTACTCTCTTCAATCTCCCCAATATCTGCCAGTACGACACTCAGGGTAAATACGAGGTGGCATTCAATACGATTCAACGACATTAGAGCGATGTTGCTGGATTTTTTTTGCCCTGCAAATTGGCAGATGCCATCTTTTATCTTTTGGATAATAGAAAACTTACATGCCTGATTGCCAGTGTCTTGCGCCTCATTGACTTCGAGTAAGATATCGATTAAGAACAATAGCTCCTGAAGATCGGGTGAATGGTCTTCTTGGAGTGCATAAAGGGTTCTTTCTTTAAGACCCAAAAGGTCAGTGGTTCTGTTATCAGTGTTACACAACATTAAATTGTTTAACTCTAGAAACAGTTCATCTACATCTGTGCCCATTTTCAACTTTTCCAGCAGAACTAAAAGATTGACCTTATAGAGTTTGGATAGAATTTCGATGGTTGCAATTTGAGGCAGATAGTCGCCTTTTTCAAGTCTTCTCAGCGTTTCGTAGGTAATCCCAGTGCGCAACTCAACTTCATTGCGACTCAGTTGATTCGACTCGCGAATTTGTTTAAGCTTATGGCCGAAAACGCTAATTTTTTTACTGTATAACATAATAATCTCTCCTGTCAACACAAATTTCATTGTGTATACATGGTATTTCAACTGCGTTATAATCAAGTTGTAAAAAAAAGCAAACCCTGTGAATACATTAGAGAGAGGTGCTACATGAAAAAGAAAAACTTTATTATCCTTGCATGTGTCTGCGCGATGATTTTAGGATCATGTTCTTTGGCTTTTGCTGGAGAGATTGATGTTCCAAGACCAATGAGCACAGCGATTTCTGTTGTTCCTAAGTAAGTAAGTAAGTAAGTAAGTAAGTAAGTGAGTAAGTGAGTAAGTAAGTGAGTAAGTGAGTAAGTAGAATCTCAGCCAAGGACTTGTTAAAATTTGTATCCTTACTGCAATTTTCACATCGTCGAGGCCATTTGTCAAGTAAAGACAAAGCGAATCTTAAAAGCGGCACCATTTAAACAAACCAGTGGTGCCGTTTAAGAATTTCGCAGTTAATGTGCTAAAAAAAACATACAAATCCTTTGAAGTGATAAAAGTATGGATGATAAGACGCATCTGATTACATATTTTCACATTTAACAAATAAAACCTTGTTCTTAACAAATACTTCATTTTAAATGGAATTATTGTGGAATAAATTAACATAATATGAGGGATACCCATACGTTGCATAGGGTCTGGGGATTTTGCAGGGCACAAAAGTAATATTTTGCTTAATTATGAATTAAAAGACATATATTGTCGTGGTTCTCACATTTTCTTCCTTAAACTGTGTGTACATGAGAGAGATTATGCCAACTAATTATTTCGATCCACAACTGATGAAAAGAAGAAGTTTGCTCCGGTCTGAATTCCGAGAAGAGGATATTTTCGATCAAGCACTCAATATCGCCCAGCCACCACTATATAAGGTTGGCGATTACACAGCAGTTTATAGCCTTTGTAAAGAAAAGACAACTTCTGACAAAGGCTTCTATTCTATTTTGGCGGATCGCAAAAGTACACGAAGCTTCGACGCCAGCGCGGGGTTGAGCCTTTTAGAGCTGTCGACTCTGCTCCACTACACCCAGGGCATCAAGCAGATACGCGGCAATGCCTTTGCGTCATTTCGGCATGTGCCCTCGAGTGGTGCGAGACATCCCTTCGAAACCTATGTGGTGATTAGAGCCTGTGAGCATCTGCCAAAGGGCATCTACCATTACAACGCGATGACCCATCAGATCGGCCATTTGTGCGAGGTTGAAGACTACGAGGCACTTATGGCAAGGCTCATACCCATGCAGAAGTTCGCCAAAAAATCTGATGTGCTACTCATATGGACCATTGTGCCCTTTAGGGGAGAGTGGCGCTATTATGGTGATTTAACATATAAAAGCATGATGATTGACGCCGGACATGTGTGTCAGAATTTGTACTTAGTTGCTGACGAACTTGGACTAGGAACCTGTGCGATTGCCAATTATGATCAGATTGAAGTCGATCGCGTGCTCGATCTAGATACCCAAGATGAGTTCGCATTTTACATGGCATGCGTTGGAAGAAAAAAGTAGGTGGGAAGCATGTCGTATTTGATCAAGTATCTTTTGAGGAATGTAAACGAAAATCGATTTAAAGTTTTGCTCATTGTGTCGTGTATTGCCATATCGACGGCTCTAGTGGTAATTAGCCTCATGATTACAGGGTTGCTGACAAATTCTGTTTATCAAGAGAGTAAAGAGGCCTTTGGCGATTTTAATGTGACGGTTTATAAAGACAGTATCTTTGAGCAGGGACAAGTACTCACGGCCATGGACGTGGAGTCGCAAGGGGTTAAAAAGACCGTGGCGATTCAAAGGATGCCAGGCTTTCACGTGTTAGAAGGCGATAAAACTGCCATTCAACTCGTCGGTGTGGAACAGGCGATGTGTGATGACTATTTGGGGTCAGAGAGAAGCCGAACGGGCCTAAATACCTTTTCGGAGCATGCGGCGCGCATTTCCAATGTCACAGCGCGAGCCTTGAACCTCAGCGAGGGAGATGCGCTAGTTGTTGACGTTGCGGGACTGAGAAAAACCTTGTATGTGGAGGGCATATACAAGGCGCAAGGTGTGTTCGGCCAAGACAATCGCACCTCTTTTGTGGTGGTGCTGCCTCTGGCATATTTGCAGCAATTGCAGCAGGTACAGCAATTGCATCAGATACAGCAATTGCAAAGGGCGCCGACTATAATACTCGCACAGGTAGAGGCAGCCGATTTAGATGGGTGGATTACGGCCTTTAATAGGGAGCATGCACACCGGTATCTGGTTGCCTCTAAGAATTACGATATGGGCAATATTGAGAAGACCTTGGAATGGATTCAGATTCCACTGGGATTTGTGATGATGATCACGATTCTGATGACGATTTTTATTATTCAGAGCGT
The DNA here is from genome assembly GCA_937958285.1 of uncultured Fusibacter sp. Classification (GTDB taxonomy): domain Bacteria; phylum Bacillota; class Clostridia; order Peptostreptococcales; family Acidaminobacteraceae; genus QQWI01. The sequence continues at coordinate 4,342 of CALFXQ010000385.1, forward strand.
TTTTAAACTCATGATTGTCGAGCGCATGATGGTTTTTGGCACCTTTATTAGCCAAGGGGCTGCGCTAAACGACATTGTGAAGATGCTCATTGTCGAAGGGCTGGGCTATGGCTGTGTGGGTGGTGTATTGGGCGTTGGTTTGGCCCTTGTGATCGAAAGTGCCATCGAATTGTTGGCTTCGGGCAAAGCCTTAAACCTCGTGTCTGTAATGGCTAGACTTGAACTGGGTACGGCGTATGGCCTTGGCTTGGGCTTTGCCATCATTACCTCTGTTGTGGTGGCCTTTCACGCGGCAAATGTAATACGAGGTTTGACCGTCAAGGAGATTATTCTAAAGATCGGCGAAGTCAAAGATAAATCCCATCGCTTTGCGACTGTGGGTGGTGGCTTGTTGCTTGTGCTGGCAGCACTATTATTTATTGTGAATATCAGTCGCGAATACACCTATGCAATGCCTATGCTCCTAATGGCGGTAACGGGTTTGTTTATGCTTTCGCCTACCCTGATCGTCACGAGCTGCAATGTGCTAGCGAGGCTCTTTAATAGAGATAATCTGTTGATACTACTCGTGTTTCGCAATATATCTAAATCTAAGTTGATCAAGGCAAATGTGCTGCTAATTTCAATTTCAGTAATGGCGCTGATGATTGTCGGCGCCTTGGGCACATCGATTGTAACAGTAATAGAAAACTCCTATAATCTCATGCACTACGACTATGAAGTGGTGCTAACAAAAGACAATGGAAAAGCCATTCACAAGTCCCTCGAAAAGGTTTTAGAGCGCGGGAGTCGGATTTTTAGCATGGGGACTTTTGTTGGTCAGCTTAACGGCGATTCACTGACGCCCCTTACGATGGTGTCTACAGAGCCATTGCCCTATGCAGACTTCGAAGACTATATGCGCTTTGAAAGCAAAGAGGAGCAGCTTAAAGAGATAGAAAGTGCACCAGGTACGATTGTGATTAGCAAGGTCGTCGCCGACAAGTACAAGCTCGAAGTGGGCGACCAGTGCACAATCGCATATAACAACCGCGAAGGGGTCCTTCGAGTGGCGTCTATTGTAGATGCGCGCATGTTTTCTGGGGGCAACTACAACATTATCTCCACAAAAACTGCCAAGGCCTATTTTAATAGCGAGGCCTCTAACAAGCTCTACCTGCAAACGACCCACGATAAAGATCGCCTCATCGCCCTACTAAAGCCCTATGGGGTTTTGGTCAATACAAAGGGCGAGAATGTAGCCAAAGAGAAGCTGGCCATGCAGTCCTTTACCAATGTTTTGTCGATGTTCTTGCTCTTTACCTTGGTGGTGGGTTCCATTGGGATTATTAGCAATATTATTATCAGCTTTATTCTCAGAAGAAAAGAATTTGCAATTCTTTCAGCCATAGGCATCACACATCAAAAGCGCATCGCCCTCTTTTTACTAGAGGCGGGCAGCATCGCAGTGATCGGCTATCTGATAGGTCTGTTAAATGCGACAATCATCATGTTAGCCGTCGGGCAAATCTTTCTGTTCTTGAAAATCGACCTCACCATGAAGCTGACAGCATCCAACCTGATCGGCAACTTTGGTTTGATTGTAGGCATTATGTGCTTAACGTGTATTCCGGTGCTACTTAAAAATATGCGGTTGGATATTGTCAAGGA
>CALFXQ010000386.1 GCA_937958285.1 uncultured Fusibacter sp.
ACTCTATAAAGCGATCTTTGAGGCTCGTGAATCAGTAATGCCAAATCGCGCGATAAAAGATCTGCCCGACTTAAAACATTACATCGAAAACTGGGGAGAAAAAGAGGGTGACTATGGACTCATTGCACTCGATGAAGGCAATCAACCTCTTGGTGCGGTGTGGATTAGGCAGTTTACACAAAGAGATCCCGCATGGGGATTTGTAGATAGCGAAACCCCCGAACTCAATATTGCAATACTTCCTAGAGGACGCAATCAGGGAGTTGGTACCCAGTTGATGATGCAGATGCTCGGTTATCTAAAAGGGCGCGTCAACCAAGTTTCTTTAAGTGTCAATCCCAATAATCCATCCGTTCGACTTTATGAGCGCTTCGGCTTCGAAAAGTATAGTGAGAGTGGCATGGCCATCACAATGTTAAAGAAGCTATAATCAAGCGACCCGTTTAAACTTTACTCTTATAAACAAAAAGAAACTGCCAATAGCAGTTTCTTTTTCGTTTATAAGAATAAATCTCGTTCCCCTTGGGCAATGCGATTTAAATTATCGATGAGCAGTGTGCGCACTTGCTCGCGTGGAATAGCTTGGGCCTTTGTATATATCATGGGGATGGTCTTTTGCTTCATGAGCGCGTCGCCATAATCGTGTACGTATTCCATTAAGGTCATAAGTGCGTTAGGCTCGCATACCAGACCGATGCTTCCCGATTTTGCCAATTGCATAAAGCGATCGCCAGTTCGGCCCGAGCGGTAACATGCGGTGCAATAGCTGGGAATATAGCCGTCGTCAATAAGGGCGTTGACAACCTCCATGGGGCTTCGATCATCGGCGGTCTCGAATTGGGTGTGGTGGATTCCAGCTTCTCGTTCTTTGTATCCACCTACGCCGGTACAAGAGCCGGCGCTCACTTGAGAAATGCCATAACTCAAAAGCTCTTTGCGGAATGCGGCATGCTCTCTCGTCGATAAGATCATGCCGGTAAAGGGAACAGCGAGGCGGAGAATGGCCACAATTTTTCTGAAATCGTCGTCGCTGACAAGATGCGGGTAGTCGGCTAGACTAAGACCATCGGCTGCCTTTAACCGGGGCACAGAGATGGTGTGGAAGCCCACTCCAAAGGTTTTTTCGAGATGTTCATTGTGAAGCATTAGGGCCAGTACCTCAAATGCGTAATCGTACAGGCCAAATAAAACGCCTGCGCCGACATCGTCGATGCCCGCTTCCATAGCGCGGTCGAAGGCATAGAGTTGACGTTGGTAATCGCCCTTTAAGCTATCTGGGTGTACCTCTTCGTAGGTGGGCATGTGATATGTCTCTTGAAACAGTATATACGTGCCAATCTCTGCATCTTTAAGTTTTTTGTATTCTTCGACGCTAGTCGCTGCGATATTTACGTTGATTCTTCGTATTGAACCATTGGCTTCATAAGTGTCATATATGGTTTTAATGCTTTCAACCACATAGTCAATAGGTGCGTGTTTGGCATCTTCGCCGACTTCAAGAGCAAGGCGTTTATGTCCCATTTTTTCAAGTAAGATAACCTCTTGGCGAATTTCCTCTTGGGTAAGTCGTCTTCTTTCAAAGGTGTTATCTCTCTTGTAACCACAATACGTACAGTTATTGACACAGTAGTCGCTGATATAGAGTGGTGCAAACATCACAACGCGATCGCCGTATATTTTGCGCTTGATATCGCCTGCAATTTGGTACATGCGGTTAAGACGCGTCTCGTCGTTCAAATGAAGGAGCATCGCCACTTGCGTGTGGTTTAGACCTTTAAAAGCTTCTGCTTGATCGAGTGCGTTGTCTATTTCCTCTAGTGAAACGGATTGTGCAGACTTGAGTAGTCCCTCAATATAGCTATGATCTATAAACATTATTTGTTCCTCCATTGGTGATGATCACCACGAGACATATCGACCTCAAAACCCGCTGAGCGTATGCGTCCTTCTATGCAGTGTCTGCAATGCGCGGCCTCGTCGCCTGTGCAAATCTTGTCTTGGTAAAGCTCGTACTTTTCTCGCACATCAGTAGGTGAGAGGTTTGGCATTACTACGTTTGCCCCTACTTTTAATGCTTTTTCACGCCCGAGTTTATCGAGCGTGCCCATTGCAGTTGTAGAAGGGAGCAAGACTTGAGGGAGCAGGAGTCTTGTTAAGGCGAGCATAACCAATACTTGTTCAACCGTACCGCCCGCGCTATCCCCAATCGGTGTTTGCTTGTGGGGAATAAAGGGCCCTATGCCTACCATCTCGGGTTGTAGGTCTTTTATAAATCTCAAGTCCTTTACCAAATCAGCAGTTGTTTGTCCAGGCAGTCCCACCATAAAGCCTGCGCCCGTTTGGAAGCCCAGACTTTTTAGATCACTAAGACAGCGTCGACGGTTCTCAAAGCTCATCCCAGGGTGTAGGGCATTGTAGAGTGATTCGCTGGCGGTTTCGTGCCTCAAGAGGTAACGGTCGACACCAGCTTCTTTAAGTGTTTTATAGCTATTATAGCTGCGTTCTCCGAGAGATAGTGTGATGGCACATTCGGGAAACTCGGCTTTAATGGCGTGAATCATTGTAACGAGCACCTCGTCTGTGAAGAAAGGATCCTCGCCGCCTTGAATGACATAAGTATTGTATCCTAAACGGTGGCCCTCGCGACAACATGACAAGATTGTATCGAGATCTAATCGATAGCGGTCAACAGTTTCATTATCTCTTCGAATGCCACAATATGCACAGTTTTGAAGGCAAATATTCGTAATCTCAATTAGACCACGCATAAAAACGGTTTTGCCATAGCTGCGTTCTTTTGTAAGGAGTGAACACTCAAAGAGATATGACTTGTCTGCTTCTGTCATATGGTCGATCAGGTAAATCAAGTCGCTGTCTGGTAGATCGTTGGTCGTGAACAATTGATCAATTAGTTTTTTCAAAGGTCTATCTCCTTTTTAGTAATAGACGTTTTGACGGTCACGCCTGCGATGCTGCCTAATTTCCCCGTCAATGCGTTAATGTCGTCGAGGGTTCCAAGAACTGTAATAGAAACCACCGATATGTCGTGTTCGTCAAAGGGTATGCCCATGCGTCCGCGAATAATGTGTTTGAATCCCTTAATCACTTCGTTGAACTTGCTTTGACTTGCCTGTGGGTGGTCTAAAACTGCGCCGATTACAGCGATTTTTTTCATGGCTTCACCTCGAACATTTATAGACTCTTGGTCAATGTAAAAAATAAAACTCCTCTTCAGGAAATATTCCTGACAAGGAGCTTAATGGCAAATTAATACACACCTATAGCGCAAAAGCACTAAAGTGTGACTATGGCCAAGCTCCCTCGAGTGCAGCATTTTGCATGCCTAAAGGTATTGGTAATACTTCTCGAGGTTAAGCGGCGTGACGCTGTGACCTAAAGAATCGTTAATAGTTTATCAAGAAAGTGAAGGAATGTCAAGATACGCTCAGACTTCGACTTTTAGTGGGTTTTATGTTACAATGGAACTGTTGAAAATTTCCTTTGGGAGGCCCTGTGCTAGTTCAGTTTAATCATCAATGGCTTGAGGCTGTATGGCAATATTGTCATCGTCACACTTATGAAACACTAGAAGTCACATATTATTTAATGCGGTTTCGCATGGGGGCACAACCTGTTTCTAAACGAGATGGCAATCTCTATTTATCAGTCGAAGGCGACACCGTCAATGGGATAGCGTTTTTTAATGTAAAAGGTGTACTTTTTATTAGTTATGAGACGGAAGCTATCTTTCAGAAGGTCGATTTTTTGAAGGCGATACACAGAGAACAACCTAGACAAATTCGCGGTCAGAGACAACAAGTTTCGCGAATATTTACATTTCTACAGCGAATTTTGAAGGATTATGCCTTTCACAATATGCAGGTGATGGCATTGTTAGATAAAAGTCCTACCCTCTCGGCTCCATCTATCCCTGAGGGACTTGAGCTTGTGGATGCATATACGATAGATTGGTTGGCCAATGGCAAGTTTTTATTGGCAGTAGAGCAACATTTTAGGGCACATACCCTAACAATAAACAATTTGCGCCATAAAATTCACCAGCGGCAAGAGTTTGAGTTTTACTGGGTGCTATCTGCGGCCGAACGCGTACGGGCCCAAATTATTGCGGAATTTGCCACAGATCATACTTGTGTGATTGGCGGACTTTACGTGCTTCCTTCAGAGAGAGGGCACGGACTTGCTAAGTCACTATGCCTTGCAAGTATTCAAGAAATCTTACGGGCGAACAAAACGCCTGCGCTCTATGTTGCCGACGACAATAAAGAGGCGATTGAATTGTACCAGCGCTTAGGGTTCACAAGACAGGCAGAAATGCTGGATTTGAACATCAAGCTTCAATAATGAGAAAAGGGTGAAATAAATGCGTGAATATCAAATAGACGAACAGGCATCGGATCAGCGACTAGACCGATACTTGGGGAAGCTTTTTCCAAAAGCTGCAAAAGGCGAACTGCAAAAGTGGATTCGTACAAAAAAAGTAAAGGTGAATCAACAAAAGGCAGAGATAAATGCGCGACTTGTGCTGGGTGATGTGGTTAATCTCTACCTGCCAGAGGCGCTGTTAGAAGAATTGAAATTTGAAAGGGTTATTGTGGACCCAGGTAAGATTGGACTAGATATTGTCTACGAAGATGATTCAATTTTAGTTGTAGATAAACCCTGGGGATTGCTCACACACCCCGATGCCACAGAGTACAAGCACACTTTGGCAACGAAAGTACAGTTCTACTTACAGCACCTGGCAACCCCAACCTTTAAACCTTCAAGCGTTAATAGATTAGACAAAAACACCAGTGGCTTAGTGCTGTTTTGTAAAACCTATGAGTCGCTAAAACACTACAATGCACTTATGCGCGATCATAAAATCGAAAAGCGCTATGTCGCAATTGTAGAAGGCGATTTGCGCTCGCGCAGAACGATCAAGGGGTATCTTGTAAAAGACGAAGACAAAAACAGGGTAGCACTCGTTTCTCAAAACCGCGAGGGAGCAAAGACAGTTCTCACTGTGGTTGAGCCTATAGCACATCGTGGAAATTACACGAAAGTCAGCATCGACTTAAAGACTGGCCGTTCCCATCAAATACGTGCAAGCCTTGCAACGATTGGCCATCCCATCATTGGCGACAGCAAGTATGGTGGAAAGAAGTTTAAGGGTGTAACGACTCAAGTGCTTCATGCGTATCGCTTAAAGATCGGCGATCAAGTTTTTGAAAAATCGAGTAAATATTTAGAAGAAATTTGGGCATCTATACACTAAGAGGTGATAGTATGCTAAATGCGAATCAGGTGTTGTTAAAACTTATCGAGCGATACGACTATGGCGGCGCATATACGTTGTTGGTCAATATGGGGCTAGAGCAGTCGGATTTAAGCTGCATTATTAAATCATGTAGATATGCAATCAATTTCGACTTCGAAAGCGCAAAAGACACCCTTAACTCAATTTCTGATAAGTCAAAAGGCGATGCGGAGTATAAACCTCTAATGGATAGCCTGAAGGCCCTGACACAGGGGGAGCCACGTGAAATGTTCTCCGAACTGATGGAGAATGTAAAAATCAAATTGATAAATGAAGAATACATCGACTTTTTAGGACGGGTTTATCGACTTAAAGAAGCGATCTTCAAGTATATCTTTGTGAAAAAGCACATCGAACGCACAAAGTTTAGCATGAATGTGATGATGATGTCTAAGCGCTATCAACTTAAAGTATTGCGAAAGCAGTATAAAATTTTCAATGGCAACTTGGAGTATGCATTAACAGTGTATTTCAACAAGTACCAAAGAGATGACTACAAAGTAATAGAAATTGTAAGAGTACTGAACTCAGATCGTATGGATGCGCTTATAGAGTTGAGAAATGACAGTATAGTCGGCCATGGATTTACAGGTGTCAGTCGAGACGATTTAACCCGTGTTTATGGTAATCCCTATAACGTACTAGATGATTTTAGAGTCTGCCTAGATAAG
>CALFXQ010000387.1 GCA_937958285.1 uncultured Fusibacter sp.
ACATAGTCACTGGCACTTATTCAATATTGCACTCGTTGAACACCTAAATTTTTTTTTTTTTTTATTGTTTCCAAGATATCAAATTTACATCTAGGTACTTTCGTGCTACATTTTGCAAAATTTACTAGGCAGTTAAGTGTTTTACTCGTGCTGATTAAAGCAATTCTTGGTATGTTCATCACTAATGACGTTGCACTCTTGACGATGGTGCCACTCACACTGCTCGTAGCAAAAAAAGCATCGTTTGATCCACTAAATTGGATTGTTGTTAAAACCATTGCAGCAAATATTGGCAGTAGCTTAACACCCTTTGGAAACCCTCAAAATCTTTACCTCTTCAACTTTTACAAAATTCCAATCGCCACCTTTCTAACTGTAACATTGGGATTTGTAAGCCTAGGGTTAACTTTGGTATTCATTTATGTAGTAAGTATAAAAAATCACAAAATCGATCCTCCCCAATCTATTTATCACTTTAGATGGCGCGCTAAAATCATCATATTTATCTTTGTTTTCATCGCTAATCTTCTTGCAATTATTCGTTTGTCACCTTTTTTATTACCGCCTTGTTCACTTGGGTACTTCTCGTATTTTTTGAGTTAAAGCTCATGAAGCTACTGGACATTTACTTGCTAGGTACTTTTTTAATGTGTTATATAGCCAGCGATAATTTGATGCGTTTACCCGAACTGAAGCACTTGTTATTCCAATGGCTCAATACACCTTATTCCATCTTTTTAAGCGCAGTAGGTCTAGGAACGATGATAGCTTCACTGGCAAATCTTATATCATTTAAACGATATATCCGTCAGTATCCCGCATTTGCTTACAAAAAAGAGTTCATGCATATAAATTTCACCATGTTAGTCATCCTTATATGTTGTTTATCGCCATTCTTGATCTAAATCCCAAACTACAAAAGATTCCTTTGCTTTTTTCACTTAACACAATTTTAACAATAGAACTTTTAACATTCCTTTTACATAGACTTAACTTTCGTATAGAATATCTGAGGATATGCAATTAGTTAAGAGTAATAATTTTGAGTGGAAATCTCAATACGAGGAGGAATCACATGGCATTAGAAATCGCAGTAGGCGTACTAGGTGGCCTTGGGCTATTTATCTACGGCATGCACCTAATGGCTTCAGGACTTCAAAAGGCAGCCGGTAAAAAATTAGAACGCATTATCGAAGTTTTAACTAAAAATAGGTTGATGGGCGTCTTAATTGGCGCTGTTGTAACGGCGATCATCCAATCGAGCTCCGCAACTACCGTCATGGTTGTTGGATTTGTTAATGCTGGCATTATGAATCTCACCCAGGCAATTGGACTTATTATGGGAGCCAATGTCGGTACGACAATGACAGCTCAAATCGTATCCTTTGACCTTGAAGGATATGCGCCAATTGCCGTTGGCATTGGTATGTTTTGGCTTATGATTAGCAAGCAACAAAAGCAAAAGCACTATGCAGAAATACTTTTGGGTTTTGGTATCCTCTTTATTGGTATGGAGTTCTTAAAAGATGCACTTAAGCCAATGAGAGAAGTACAGGCCTTTACTGATATGCTTCTTAATTTTGGTCATCACCCACTACTCGGCCTGCTTGCTGGCTTTGGTATTACCTTTGTTGTTCAAAGTTCCTCTGCATCGATAGGTATGCTCGTGGCCCTTGCCGCTCAAGGGTTATTGCCAATAGAATCTGCTTTGCCAATTTTATATGGCGACAATATTGGCACATGTACAACTGCATTAATTAGCTCTATAGGCACTAATAAAAACGCAAAGCGCGCTGCAATCATGCATTTGACATTTAACCTTATTGGGTCCTTGATCTTTATGTTACTTCTAAGTGGACCGATTAAAGCGCTGGTTCAATACTTAAATCCCACCGATGTGCCTCGCCAAATTGCTAATGCGCACACTTTCTTTAACTTGACCAACGTAATTATCCAATTGCCATTTGCCTTTGTCATTATTAAGATTGCTACATGGCTTGTTCCAGATGGGAAAGAGACAGACAAAGTCAAGTTGACCAAATATATCGACGAGCGCATTTTAGAAACACCTACAATTGCCCTCAACAGCGTTATCAACGAAACCATTGCCATGGGTGAACTCGCAGGTAAGTCTTTTGCGACCTCAATGATCGCCATCTTTGAGAGTAAAGAAAGTAGCGTTCAAGAAGTCTTTGCAATGGAAAAAGATATCAACGCGCTAGAAAAATTCATAACAGATTACTTGATAAAACTATCAAATACAGATATTACAGGAGAAAATCGCAAACGCGTTGATGCACTCTTTAATGCGATTAACGACTTAGAACGCATCGGTGACCACGCCGACAACATCGCAGAAATTGCAGATGAGGCAATTACAAAGCGCATTCAATTTACACCCGATGCACTTGTCGAGTTAAAGGAAATGTCCGATGCCGCTTCTGAAGCCTTAAAGCTTTGCCTAGAGGCAATCGACCAAATAGATGTTGACAAAGCTATTACTGTCATTCAACTCGAAGAAAAAGTCGATCACCTCGAAAAGGCGTATAGAAAGCGCCACATTGAGCGTTTAAACCACAATGAGTGTACCTCAGAAGCTGGTATTTTGTTTAATGATCTCATTTCAAACATCGAGCGCGTATCTGATTTATCTGCAAACCTAGCGCGTCTTGTAACAGACAACATTGCATAAATGCTAACAAAAACTCGTATAATCTACATGGATTGTACGAGTTTTTTTACACTTTTTTGTGTACAATTCTATTGAGTATCTATTGACCTTTACGCTACGTTAAGGTATATAGTAGTCATCAGGAGGCAAGTTATGCATTACACAATCAAGGAACTCGCAATCATTGCGGGCATCAGTACGCGAACGCTTAGATATTACGATGAAATCAATTTGCTAAAACCCTTGGGATTAAACAAGTCTGGTTATCGGTACTATGGCCCCATCGAAGTCGACAAATTACAGCAAATTTTGTTTTACAAAGCACTAGAAATACCTTTGTCGCACATATCAACCCTCGTGATGCGTGAAGAATTCGACGCACTCAATGCGCTTAA
>CALFXQ010000388.1 GCA_937958285.1 uncultured Fusibacter sp.
TCTAGATGTGTCTTTTGCCACCAGTAAGGTACCTACAAATCTGCATCCTGATAAGGCGTATCTCGCAGGAAAGGCACTTTACGATAAAAGCCAGTGGAATCAAGCGCTTCCATACTTCTTTGTCGCGGTAAAGGGAAATCCCAGTGCTGCAAACTTGAGAATCACCGCAGAGACACTGCAGCAGCTTAGACGCTTCGACGAAGCCGTCGACTATTATCGCCAAGCTGCTTCAAAATACGATAAAACAGATAAACAGGCAGCTATCGCCCTAAGAAATAAAGCCAATGCCATATCCTCTGAAATTCAGCTCTACTTAGTAAACAACAAAACCTTGGTTAAATCTGCGAACTTGGCAAAATACGAACCTCAGCAGGGCATGTATTTTGGGGCTTTTGTGGAGTACGAGACTCAAATGCAAGGCGCACCTAAAGCGCGCTTTAACACACTTACCGGCGTACAGCATGCAATATTCTTTACTTATCACCACTACGGCCAGCCATTTCCGCATATATGGGCAAAAAATGTTAAGGACGCAGGTGGGTCAATACATCTGGCCCTAGAGGCAACAGGGGGTCTTGCCACCATAAAAGACGACCAATATCTGAAAGACTTTGCTAAGGCATGTAGCGATGCGCAAATGCCCATCTTTATTCGCCTTAATTCAGAGATGAATGGCGATTGGGCACCGTGGCATGGCAATCCTAAGCAGTACATTGAAACCTTTCAAACGGTGGCAAAAGTCATGAAGCGCGATGCGCCAAATGTGGCCATGGTGTGGACGCCGAACTCGGTGCCCACAGAGAACATAGCCTCGTACTATCCAGGGGATGATTTTGTAGACTGGGTAGGGGTGAATCTCTATAGCGTCTCTGTCTTTAACGGCGATCCCAAGCTCCCTGCAACACAAGTGAATCCACTGGACTTGCTCGATACCGTGTACAAGATGTATGCAAACAAGAAGCCGATTCAAGTATCGGAGTTTGCCGCTACGCACTATTCTGCCGCAGAGAAAAAAGACACCACAGCCTTTTCTATTGCAAAAATGCGACTACTCTATCAGGGTGTTAAATTTAAATATCCAAGAGTTAAGAGCATTCACTGGTATTCTGCCAATAATTTAATTAAAGCCCACTCGCCAGAACGGCGCTTGAATAATTTTAGCATCCTCGACAACGAGAAGCTAAAAAAAGCCTACGGGAACATGCTTCAAGAGCCTTATTTTTTAAAGCAAGTGGTCAACGGCTTACATGCACCCGATGAAATCCTACAAAATCGAATTTTGTTTTCGCCATTGGCAAACAACGCCAAGGTGGCTGAGTCCATCAAACTAGAAGCTTATATTAAAACCTACGACCCCTTTATTTCAAAAGTGGTTTATAAACTTGACGATAGCATTGTGGCAACGACCCAAAGTTTTCCCTATGCCCTAGAAATAAAGGGTATTAAACAAGGTAAGCATCGTCTAGAAGTCGTTGTCTTCGATAGCCAAGGTCGTGTGGCAACTAGGCATACCGTTTCATTTGAAAGATAGGACTCTTAGTCTGCAGAGATTTTGAGATGATTGCGTGAGCATGCTTATGCATTGCAGTACGCGCAAAATATTTTGCACTTGCACCTGAGTAACAGGGGTGTCAATGATATTTATGTCATATTGGGTGTAGAATACCGATAAATACGGACTTTCTTTATTAGAAACCCGCAAAATATTTTGCTCTGGTGTGTGCAAAATA
>CALFXQ010000389.1 GCA_937958285.1 uncultured Fusibacter sp.
GTTAGAACCAAGGACTTTCCAAATCAAGATATTTTGGTAGAAGTGGAAAACTACAAAAAAAGCCAGCGCACCTTTCGCGATAGCTTTCTGTACATAAAATATGAAGCCGCGACAAATCAGCTAATTGGCGATGTGGCCAATGGCGTATTTGGAGCATCTAAATTAGTGCCCACCAGGGATCTGATGGTGCACTCTGAACACCTTACAGGAGCCTCTACCTTTGATGAGTTTATATTAGATGCGAAGACATCGGTGGTAACGACGGTAGTGGTGAGCGCAGAAGGCTTTGAAGGTGCAGAGCAAGTCGACTTGTTTGCCAAGCAATTGGCTAAGAAGACTTCCAATTATGTGATTTATTTTTACGTAGTAGCACCCGAGATTTTTAGCCGCGGCGAGTGGGCTAGTCTGACTAATTTTAATGATGATGTTACGGACTACGTAGCTTTTGCAAGTATTTACAACACAGAAGGAAACGTTGAAATTCTGTGGAAAAAGGAGAAGTGACCATATGTCTTACACGGAAAGTGTGAACATAAGTGCAGCTCTTAATCAACTGATCTACTTGATTAAAGACAAAGGGTATCCTAACAATCTGAGTGTTTCCGAACTCGTAAAGGGCATAAAGCCAACCACTGATGAAAACATTGCGCTCAAAGGGGTGTTAGAAGGTATTATCAGAAGCAATCCCGGTTTTGGAAATCTCGAAATGGTCGATACGAGTTGGAAAACCAATGCCTATGGCAGGGGTGACAAACCAGGTGGCATGTATGCCGCAACCTTTGAATCGCCTTCTGGTGATGTGTATGTGTCTTATTGCGGCACTACAGATGGCAACTGGGGCTACAATGCTGCAGCATTTGGCACTGAAAGTTCGCAGATGCAGGCGTGGTCACTGGCGTATTTTAACCAAACCGTCGCTAGGAACTTTGAAGGTCAAGGCAAGGGTAACTTGTATGTCACGGGTCATTCTCAAGGTGGCAACAATGCCCAATATGTGACGATGTTCTCGGAGTACTCAGAGTACATCGACCGTTGCTATTCTATGAATGGTCCGGGATTCTCAGAAGAAGTGGTAGAAGATGCTAAAGCTTTATGGGGCGAGGCCTACTATAAAAGGCAAATCGAGAAGATGTACGCCTACAATGGACAAAATGATTACGTGAATCAGCAGGGTGAGGTTCAAGTGATTCCCATGGATAGGACTACATTTATTGGGACGCCTAACTCAAAAGGTGTAGTAGACAATCATAGCATGAGCGTGATGTTGTCTGAAAAGGGCTTAAACGGCAAGGTAGATGAAGGAAATGTGAGTATATCTTTAAGAGTGATTGTCGCAGCAATAAATCTACTCCCTCAAGAAGCCAGGTATAAGGGGGCTCAGGCCATGATGGCTCTTATAGAAGACCCTCTAAGCTTTATGTTTAATGCAGCTTTTTCGGTAACATCGGGAGAATTTGCAATAATTGTAGCACCAATACTGTTTGAGATGTTTACGAACGCATTAGGTCTTGTTAAAAGTGTTATTGATGAGTTGGTCAATGCGATTATGGAACCCATCTACAATATTTATACATGGATCAACAATACTTTTAACGCGGGTCTCAAGTATAGTAAATCTAACCCCTATATTCAAGTGGACACCTATAAGCTGCGCAGCTATGCCCAGCGCATTCAGCAGGTGAACAGACGATTAAGTCAGCTAGATAGAGGCATAGAAAACTTGTACTGGCAAGTAGGTGCACTTGATCTCTTTAACATATTTGCTGCAAGTCTTCTTACCAGTGGCAGTCCTACCTTAGTACAGGTTTCTTCTTATCTCAATGAGACAGCAGACGAATTTGAGATAGCAGAAACTAAAGCGCTGAGCTATTTAGGAGGTTAAACCAGTGACATTAGAAGAGGCAAGAAGAGAGCTGCAACAAATTATCTACGAGCTGCATGAAATTGAATCGGGCATACGCAGAGATTTCAATGGAATCGGAGAAGATTTGTGTGCAAATTGCATAAACCGTATCGAGACAAAATATGAAGATGTCTTAGGCTTACTAAATCGCGTAGACTATAATGTCGTGGCTTCGTGGTTTGTAAAAAAAAGTTAAGGAGGCTCTATGGCCTACCAACACGTTAATCTTGAAGGCATAGAAATAGCTGCAAACAAATTGGAGCGCGCGAAGGTGTTATTAGACAATGACTTTAACGCTTTTGTGGAAAAATCCAGAGGCATGGACCAACATTGGCAGGGTAAAGCTGCGGAGTCGGCCAAATCCGCTTTGTTCACATTGCAAAAGCACAATGAAGAAAGAAGTAAAGTGTTAACGAACTACGTCACCCTGCTTAAACAACAGGTAAGCCCTGGATATCAAAATGCAGAGGCCACTAATACGCGACTCGCAGACAAATTTAAGTGAGGATTCTACTATGGCAGTGATTGTCGTTAACCATGAAACACTTCGTGCCCTGTCTCAAGAAGCAACGGACTACTGTACACTACAAGAAACTTTGATGACGCATTCCGATAAGATCGTTAAAGACATGCTCTTTACAGACTGGATTGGCACAGATGCGCAGGAGTTTGGCAAACTGTGGGAAGGTGTAGATGAAAAGGGTTCGACTGCTAATAATTTTAAAGAATCGCTAAAAAACTATAGCGATGCCGTAAATGCATGCGCAGACGTCTACCAAAAGGCTCAAGAAAATGCCTATAATAGGGCCAACCGCTTACCCAAAATCTTAACTTGGTAATTCACAGGGGTCTGGCCATGAAATTTACATCCTCCGCTTGTACAAATCGCGGTTTAGTTCGAGAAAAAAACGAAGATGCAATGATCGCAATCACCTCAGGCAGCACAGACAGCACAGACAGCACGAACAGCACAGACAGCACCGGCAACAATATATGGTTCTTGGAAACCGTGCATATGCACGACACAATAACCTTCTCTGAGCGCGCGCTTTTTTCCGTTTGCGATGGCTTGGGTGGTGAAGATGCAGGTGAACTTGCATCTGCTTTTGTGTGTTCTCAGCTGGGAACTTTGTTCGATTTACTGACAACCAAACACAGCCAAACCGCATCCTTTGAGCAAATTGCGGCGCCGTTTTTTAGCGATATCAATAGACGGCTAATAGCTGAAACTGCCAAAAGCGGCTTTAAGAGATCGGGTACCACCGCGGCGGGCATTTGGCTACAAGAAAATGACTTTTACACTTTTAACATTGGCGACAGCAGAATCTATCACTACACCGCAAGCGATAACGCCTTTAAACAGTTGACAAGAGATCACACCGAAGCGCAACTTCTAGTTGAAATTGGAATATTGAAGACTTCAGATGCGAGGCGCCACCCAGCCTCTCGATTTCTTACAAGATTTATTGGCGACAATCAGGATGGTCTAGAATGCCAGGTGGATTATTTGGGCCCACTGCCCATGCATATAGGCGATTATTTGATTTTGATGACAGATGGCGTGTACGAGATGTGTGATGAAGCCCTTATTCATAGCGCCTTTACGAGCAGTGCCTCTGTATCGCAAATTGCATCGCTTATTAAGGGCGAGATACTCACCAATGGTGCCAACGACAACTTTACGTTTATTTTGCTAAAAAAGGAGGCCTAGTTTAGGGATGTTAACTGCCAAAGAAACAATCAAAAAATTTGAGCCTCTGTGGGGTGAATGGTACGTCGATAAAGAACTGGGAAGAGGCACATACGGTAGTGTGTTTAAGATTTACAAAGATGTGCTCGGCTTGCGCTATGAAGCGGCATGCAAAGTGATCTCTTATCCTAGATCAGAAGAAGACATCGAAGAAGCCGCTTCCCTCGGCATTAAAAAAGAATCAATGGGGGGCTATTTTACGTCCTTTGCCCAAAATATCGCCAATGAGATTTTGGTGATGTCGAAGTTAAAAGGCGATAGCAATTTAGTGAGTTTTGAAGACTCTATTCATAAACCTCGAGAAGACGGCATAGGCTACGACATTTTCATCCGCATGGAGCTGTTGACAAAACTGACGGATTTATCCGATGTGATGGCAATGCAAGAAGCCAAAATTGCCAAGATGGGCATTGATTTATGTAAAGGCCTAGAAAGCTGTCATCGCTTAAACTTGATTCATAGAGATATTAAAGACGCTAACGTTTTTGTCTCGGCAAATGGCAATTTTAAATTAGGTGATTTTGGCGTTACAAAAGAATTCTCTAAGTCGGGTGCATTTGGCACAAGAACCGGAACGCCTCACTATATGGCCCCCGAAATTATTAAAGGCGAAAAGTACGATCACAGGGTAGATCTCTATTCGCTAGGTATTTTACTCTACAAGATGGCAAATAAAGGGAAGTTCCCCTTTAGCCCGCAGCACGATGTAGAAATGACCCACGGCTTTGCAGAAGAACTTCGCATGAAAAGACTAAGAGGAGATCAAATACCTGAAATTCCTAGTATCTCTCCTGAGCTAAGTCGCATAATTATCAAGGCATGTGATTACGATATGGCAAAGCGCTACGACTCGGCAGCCTTGATGCGCAAGGACCTTGAGGCGTTATTTAACAGGGAATACGCAGGACAGCTAGATGATGAGACCCTGGCCAACATTATTGGCAATAAAGAGCCAATTGCAGACGAAGTACCCCCGCATGGGACTTTAGGCATATGGGATATGCACAAGGCTGAAGAAGCAGAACGTCTAAAAGCGGAAGAGCAAAAGCGCCAACAAGCAATTGAGGCGGCCCGTTTAAAGGCACAAGAGGAAATACGACTTAAAGCAGAAGAGGAAGCCCGTTTACAAGCCATAGAGGCGGCTCGCCTAAAGGCAGACGAGGAAACACGTCTTAAGTCAGAGGCACAAACACAAGCGCTCATACAAGAACAACAGAATCAAGCTGAATTAGAAGAAAAGAATCAGAAAGAAAACGAAAAAACAGATGCAGACGCAGAAGCAGACGCAGAAGCAGACGCGAAAAAGAAAGAGAAAGAGAAAGAAAAAGAGAAAGAAAAAGAGAAAGAGAAAAAGAAGAAGCAAGAGAGGTTTGTGATTGCCTTAGTTGCCATTGTTTTGGCTTGCTCAGTAGTTGTATATGGCATAGGTTCTTTGCTCACAAAGGGTGAAGATAAAAACACTCAGGTAGTGGTGGTGGAAACAACAAGTGTAGCTAATTCCGAAGCCACCTCTGAAGCAACCTCTGAAGCAACAACGATAGCAGCAACCCAGGGTCTACAAAAAATAAGTGAAGTGGTCACCTTAAAGTTAAGCGAAGTTCGTGTAGCAAATGATGGGAAGCTGTTAAATGTAGAAGACTACGTTAAGTCGACGGCATCTGTTGAGCTAAAATGGAATGTAGAACACAGTGATGTGCTCGCCACAAAAGGCGTATCTACCTTTAAACCCGTAAAGGCAGGAAGTACAAAACTTATTGGAACCGCAAAAGGCTATGAGGGCACACTTATTCTGAGCGTTATTGTGATTCCTCAAGAAACCACAAAAGCTGTGGCGCAGCCAACCACGGCAGCTGTGACTAAAGCACCAGAGACCACAAAGAAAATTGTACAGAGTAAAGCACCCACTGCTAAATCATTAACCCTTCAAGTGCCATCGGGTGTTGTGAGACTCGGGCAGAAGGTGAAGGTTTCGATTGCGTCAGTACCCGCAGGTGCGAATGTACAGGGAGTGATTTGGAAGTCATCCGATTCAAAGATCTTATCTATATCTAGTTCTGGCGAAGTCAAAGGCGTTTCTATTGGTGTGGCAACAGTCACAGCGAGTCTTGGTCAGATAAAAAGCCAGTTAAGGGTAGAAGTCAAAGACAATGTGCTAGATATTCCTGATAAAGCGCTGCGCGCAGCGATTGTGAAGGAAGTCAAAGCAAGAGTGAGTTCTTTTAGTGGAGAGGTCTATCAACGCCACTTGACATCAAAAGCCGATGGTGAGTTGAAATTCAATGATCTGGGCATTAAGAATCTAACTGGGATTGGCTTTTACACTAAAATCAAGGCAATTAATCTAGAAGGAAATCCTATTAAAAACATTAGCGTACTCGGAAAAATGAAGAATCTTGAGTTTATTTATTTAAGCGATACGGCGATTGACTCCGTTGAAGTTCTTCATATGCTGCCAAATTTAAAACTCGTCATGCTGAGAAATACGGCAATTACGGACGAGCAGATAAGAATATTGCTAAAATGGCATCCGGATCTAGAGATATACAGATGAACGGAAGTAAGGTGCCACCCTCGAGGGTGGCACCATCAGAGGCGAAAGGAGATGATGTAGTCGAGATCGTCTCTTTTTTCTGTTTCGGGACCTGTCAGCTTTTCGTAGCGACCGACCAGATTTTGAGCCTGCATCATCACATCGAAGTGACACAGGGCGATGCCCATGTCGACGCGCTGAATATCGTAGCCGAGACTGTTGGCGTAGCCCTTTGTAGGTTTAAGGTAGAAGTGAAGGGTATTGCCGCTTTTGACAACGCGCCAAGGTTGCTTATTAGAGGCTGAAGGACCGAGACGCACCATTTCGAGAGCCGTGGCAAAGGGGCCGGCATCGGCAACGCTTAGAGGTGTGCCGTAGACTTCGCTTGAGAAAAGGGCTCC
This sequence comes from uncultured Fusibacter sp., assembly GCA_937958285.1. Lineage (GTDB taxonomy): Bacteria > Bacillota > Clostridia > Peptostreptococcales > Acidaminobacteraceae > QQWI01. The sequence goes on from CALFXQ010000389.1 coordinate 6,585, forward strand.
AAATTCTAGCCGTTGGTTGGAGCCGGCGATGCCTCGGATTAGGCGCCCAACAAGTCCATCTTTTTCGGCTGGTCGCCCAAAGGGGATTACAATGGGTAGCAGTTCGCCTGCTTTTAAGCCCAGTGCTGTGGCGAACTGGCCTTTGTTGAAGGTGCCACCGAGCCAACAGGTGCCAAGACCCATGGCATGCGCTTGTAGCACGGCATACTCCATGTCGAAGCCCAGTGCCTCTAGATGCTCGTCGCCAGGAGTGAGTGCGCTTACTAGGTACTGGTTAGCACCTTTTATAACACCATAGGTGCCGAGTTTGTGACCATTTCCACGATCATTGGCACCACTGGTGTGGGTTCCACTTTCTGTGGTAACGATTTGAAAGCGGTGGCTAGCTTTGAAGGGATTTCGTCCTGTGTTGAGGGCAGCGAGTAGGGAGGCCTGTGCGCTTTCGCTACTTCTTGTTTCTGCAGCAGATGCGCTTAAGTTGGGTGCTGCAAAGGCGCGTATGGAGCGGCGGTCTCGGATGACCTGCTCAGCATTCTCGAGCCATAAGATGGATGCAGCGCCAGTGGGGGTGGAGGTTCCAGTGGAGGTGCCAGTGGAGGTGCCAGTGGGGGTGCCCGTTAGGTTATTTGTCATTGGCGAATCCCTGCTGCCTGAGTGTGGGGTAGACCTTTGGGAAATACACAAACTTATAGGTGCCTGCCACACCCTGGCTCCAATTTTTATCGGACGCACCATTGGTGCGGACCTTCATGTAGTTTGACATTTCTTGGTCATAGGTTTGGAGTGCCAAGGACTGGTCAGGATTATAGCTGTTGTTGTGTCTAAAGATGTCCATGGGGATTCTAGGCTTCATGGCGGACTGATCTGCAGGGTGCCCGACCACCAGTCCGGCAATGGGGTACACGTACTCGGGGAGGTCGAAGAGGGCGATCATTTCTTCGGGGGACTTTCGAATGCCGCCTATGGGAACTGTTCCAAGGCCCATGGATTCAGCTGCACCAATGGCCGTACCTAGTGCGATGCCTACATCCACGCTGCCGACCACTATCGATTCGATGCTTTCGGGGATTACAAAGGTTTCGTTGTTGAGCTGAGCGGCTAGGCGCGCTCGGTGGTAATCCATCACAAACAGTAAGAATACCGGCGCTTGGTCAATCCAAGTTTGTCCGCCTGCATATTCGGCGACTTTCGCCTTTTTTGCGGGGTCTGTTACCACAATCACGCTAACTTGCTGGCCGTTGATGGAGGTTGGGGCTCTGTGCACGGACTTTATGATGTAGTCTAATTTTTCTGGCTCGATGGGGTCTGGCTTATATTGACGGATGGATCTATGGTTCAGGAAGGTTTCGATGGTAGTGTTCATTATTTTTCTCCTTTTATGGGGCGGTATTGGTTGTGTTTGATCCAGGGATTGCCTTGAGCTGTCTTGAGATTGTCTTGAGTAAAACAAATATATGAACTTTAGTTCAGCTTTAATCTCATCATAAACAAAGGGGTAGTGTATGTCAAGATGCAAAATGAACTTTAGTTCAGTTTTCTTTGACCATAGAGAGCTTTCGTGATAAAATGTTCATATTAAAAGGAGGTGGCATAGATGGTTTCATCAACAATTTCAGATCAGGGTCACAAGTGCGTGAGAAAGGTTTGTCAGACAAGAAGTTTTGAGACAAAGGAAGCGTTGATGGCTGCAGCTACCCATCTTTTTGCCGAAAAGGGCTTTCATAAAGTGAACACCAAAGATATCGCCAAGGCAGCAGGCGTTGCGGTAGGTAGCTTCTATGGCTACTATGCGGATAAGAAGCAGTTGCTTTTAGAGATTATCGAAACGTATAAGGAAGCACTGCTCAGTGCTGGCATTTGCAACAATCAAGGTGCGCGGCACGATTATCCTATGGATCAGGTTATCAACTACTTTATCAATCAAAAGCTTCAGGTGGCAGAGCGATATCCATTGGCCTTTCACCTAGAGATCAACCATATGAAATATCGGGATGAAGATGTGGCGGCACTATTGGAGCGCTTCACTCAGAGGGAGATGACGGATTTTGTGGCGCGTATGGCTGCTCATAAGGAGCAGTTGAGAATCCAAGACCTTGAACTTGGGGCAGCGCTGATTTACCAGATCAACGACAACATGATCATGGCCTACCTCAGCACAGATAATGCTGCTGATCAGCAAGCGCTCATTGCAGAGTATAAGACCATGATCACTAGGTACTTGCTCAAAGACTAGGTGCCACCCTCGAGCCACCCTCGTGCCACCCTCGCTCCATTGACCCTCGAGCCACCCTCGAGCCACCCTCGTGCCACCCTCGCTCCATTGTGCAACTTGCAGAATCGTGGAGTCAATCCATTGATTGGTAGGCCTGTTGTTGATATAGTGGATTCAATGAAAAAAGTCTTTGCGAGGCAATAGGTTTCATTGAGAACATTGAGGGTGATCAAATGAGTAGACAACAACGAAATTTCTTTGAAGGTGGTATCTATCATGTAATTGTGCGAGGTCACAATCGGAGTTGCATATTTGCTGTGCAGTCAGATAAGGTGTTCTTTCTAGAGCTTCTAAGAAAAGCCTCGATTGAACATGGTGTTAGCATACTCTATTATGTCTTAATGGATAATCATTATCACTTGGTTTTACGGCAAGACACAGGCTCAATAAGTCACTTTATGCAATTTGTTAATCAAGGCTATTCGAGGCATTACAATTATCGCAATCAGCGATCTGGGGCTGTGTATGGCAAGCGATTTACTGATTTCTTTGTTGAGGACCAGCGATATTTGGAACAATTGATGCTTTACATCGCCAATAATCCCGTCAAAGCGGGCATTGCTAAATCACCATCACGCTATAGATGGAGTGCTCATTTTGAAATACTTTCTAAGGCTAAATCGCGATATCAGCTAGTTGCAAAGCCTGTACTCTTCGAGATTCTGGGATTCACGGTGGAAGAGGGTCTTAAGAGATACTTACAGATTTTTAATGATAACGGCGCATATTTGGAAAAGCTTTCTGGCCCAGATGCCGAAAGTCTTCAACTTTTATTTGAAGGATAAAGTTAAATTGGTGCCACCCTCGAGGGTGGCACCAATTTTTAGCCCTTTATAAGTGTCTCTGCATCTGGACCAAGATCAATGGCAAAACGGCAGAAAGAATCTCCGCGAAGCACGGAA
>CALFXQ010000390.1 GCA_937958285.1 uncultured Fusibacter sp.
TAGGCTTGATAACAGGGCATAAAACCAGTTTGCACAGGCCGATATGTCTTTAAATCACACATGGCGTTTTTGACAAAACTAAATTCAGCAAAGAGCTCTTCTAACACTTCTTTAGTGGCAAACTGACCCACTGTCTGGTGATAGACCTTTGCCATGTGCGCATATCTTTGATAGCCGCTATTTTCAGCGTCTACCAACACGACATTTCGTTGTTTAGCCCCCCAGTACTTTCGCACTACACCTAGAGCAAAGGCATGAAGTGTAGAAAAATGGACCTCAGAAGCCGCCTTTCCCTCAAACAAACTCAGAAAGCGATGTCTAAAATCCATTGCTGATGCCTTGCTATAAGACAATGCCAAAATGCGGCTAGCCGCCACACCTAAAACAGAAATGGTATACCCCATTTTAATGGTGAGGGTCGTTGTTTTGCCCGAACCGGCAGTTGCCAATACCTGCACTCTACTTTGTGAGGCCTCTATCACCTCGCGCTGCGCTAAAGACAATGAATAACCCATGCGGGCCTCAAGGCCCGCATAAAAGTCATCATGATACACTTTAGGCACCTGCTACTGACAAACTGTCTATTAGAAGCGATGGTGAACCCACAGGGCTTGTCTCAAAGATAAGGTCATCTCCAACGGCAAGTACGCCTTTAAAGAGGGTCATAAAGTTCCCAGAAACCACAATTTGATTTACTGGATGTACAATTTCACCCTTCTCTACCATAAAGCCACGGGCACCTAGGGAAAAGTCGCCTGTAATTGCGTTTGCTCCAGCATGTAACCCATCGAAGCCAGTTATCATAAGGCCATTCTCCAACAAATTTTTAAGTGACTCTACTGAATGACTTCCCGAAACAATGTAAGCATTGGTATGAGAGACGCCAATCACCGATTGATAGCTCCCTCTAGAAGCATTTCCTGTGGTTTGAACCCCATCTTTGTGTGCGGTCTTTAAGTTGTGCAGCAAAGTCTTTAACTGCCCCCCTTGTATTAAATGTTTCACTTTTGTTGGAACACCCTCGCCATCGAAAGGACAAGAGCCCAAACCATTAGCTAAGTGCGGATCATCTACTAAATCCAAGCAAGGTGCTGCCACCTGTTCACCGACTTTACCTTTAAAGAGGGACATTCCCTTTTGTGCCGCATCTGCACTAAACAGACTCATAAACACATCTAACAAGTTTCCAGCTGCGCGATTTTCAATAATCACTCGGTATGCACCTGAATGCACTGTTTTCGACGAAAATTGATTGACCACACGGGTTACAGCTTCATCGGCAATTGGAAAGCGCTTGAGTTTTTCAAAATCATTGCTAACGCCAAAAGTATAGGCAGAGTAAGTCTCCGATTGATGCGTGCCAATTGCACCCATATAAGCATACGCACGATTTCCGGTATAGGCAACGTCTAACCCTTCGGAATTTAACATGCGAAGCGAAACCTTGCCATCGCCATAATAACTGCCTGCAACCTTCGAGAGCTTACCCGAGGCCATAGCAGTTTTCTCTAAACCCAGAACCAGGTCGATTTTCTCTGAAACAGCCACCTGCTCTAGTGTTGGATTGTACATATCGACAACTTTATAGGCTTCTTTTGGGGCACCACCAAAGAGAAATACGCGGTCTTCCACTTCAATTAACGCCGCCGCCTCTTTGGCCTTGTCGACGAGCATTTTGGCAGCATCGCCATCTAGGCACTCTGAAAATGCACTGCCTAGCTTGCCTTGATAAATACCCCTAAAATTCACGCCTCTAGTCGTACTATCTGCATACTTGATGATCTCTCCCTCAAAAGATGAGAGCTCTAAATTTGAGCCATCTTGCATATAGAGCTCGTAACTATCGAACCCCTCTGCCTTGGCATATTCAAAAACTTGCTTGATAAACTGTTCGTGTGTCATCGATAACCTCCTACTTGCCGCCGACTATCATGTCGCTTACGCGAATCATGGGCTGACCGACAAAAGTCGGTATGCTACCACTCGAGGAACCACACATTCCAGTGCCATGCTCCAGATTCTTGCCAACCATATCAATTTTCATGAGTACATCTGAACCTTTTCCAATTAAACTAGCGCCCCTCACTGGTTCTTGAACCTTGCCGTTCTTAACTAAATACCCTTCTAATACGGCAAAGTTAAATTCTCCAGTAGCAGGATTGACTGATCCTCCCCCGAGCTTCTTAGCGTAAAGTCCATCGGACATAGACGCAATAATCGCTTCGTCGGAACTGTCACCTGCTGCAATATAGGTATTGGTCATGCGCGAGGTCGGTGCGTATTTATATGATTCTCTACGTGAGCTGCCCGTTGCTTCCATACCCATCCTTCGGCCATTCAATGAATCTATCAGATAGCTTTTGAGAATACCATTCTCAATTAAAACATTTTTGCGCGTGGGTTGTCCCTCGTCGTCGATCATCTGAGAACCCCAAGCATTGGGTATTGTTCCATCGTCGATTGCAGTAACCAAGGGCGAAGCGATTTGTTGGCCCATCTTGCCAGTAAACTCAGAGGTGCCTTTGGCGACTGAAGTGGCTTCTAGCGAATGCCCGCAAGCCTCGTGGAAGATTACACCACCAAATGCATTGTCTATTGCTACTGGCATTTTGCCAGCAGGGCATGCTTTTGCATTTAACATGGTAAGTGCCGTTTCTGCTGCCGTTAACCCCAGTGCCTCAACATCGACAACTTTGTTGAAAATCTCGAAACCCATATGTCGGCCAGGTGCTTCGTATCCCACTTGATTCTCTGTGCCATTCGATGCAATCGCTTGACCAAGAATACGTGTTCTAATGCGTCTATCTTCTGTAAATACGCCGAGGCTATTGGCAATTAAGACGCGTTGATCGATTTCTGACAATCGGGCAATCACTTGCGTGATTTCTGGTGCATATCCTTTAGCCGCTTGATGTAAGCGACGCAATACTTCAACTTTCTTGCTTCCAACAACAGAAGAGGGTATAATTTCTATAGGGTGAATACTTGCCAAGTTAGAGGGTGCCAACTGAATATCAAATGGACCTTCACCCTTAAGTTCCCCCAAAACAGCAGCCGCTTTTTTAGCTGTCGCCACTAATCCATTTAGGCTAAGATCATTTGAGTAGGCATAGACACTTTTTAAACCTTTAAATATGCGTATTCCTGCACCGTAAGTGCGACCACCATTAAGCTGATCTACCTTACCGTCGAGCATTGCCACCGTATTCGATAAGGTATCTTCACAAAAAATCTCGGCAAAGTCCCCACCAGAGGTTAGCGCACTTACCAATACTTGTTCTGCCACTTCTTTTTTTATCACGGGTCATTCCCCTTTCCAAATATGCGTTGCTGAGCAACCACAGCATAGAGCGGCATTCACCATTTGCAGGAGCTCAGTCTTATACAGTATAGCACAAAATGCCAATTTAAGGAGGTTATTATGCTCATCGTCACCACAGAAAACATCGCAGGAAAAACGCTTCAACACCTTGGTCTTGTTAAGGGTGCTACTATTCAGTCTAAGAATATCGGCAAAGATATTTTGAGCGGATTAAAGACCATTGTGGGAGGAGAGTTAGTATCTTACACAGAAATGATGTCTGAAGCAAGAGACGTTGCGACAAAACGCATGCTAGAGGAAGCGAGCAAAATGGGTGCAGACGCTATCGTAGCCGTGCGTTATGCCTCAAGTGCGGTCATGCAAGGGGCAGCAGAGGTGATGGCCTATGGCACTGCTGTCAAATACATAGACTAAGTTACCTATACTAAAAAACCTCCCTTTGGGAGGTTTTTGCGTATTAAAAGGACTATTCTAATAACCATAACTACCATCTACAAGCACAACGTGGATGCGGTCTTTTATCACTTGTCTTTTCATGGTGACATGAGTGGCGCAGATTCGATCTGGCGATGAGCAATCTGTACAATAACCCAATGTAGCACAAGGTGTTTTTCTGTTTAACCGCTTTGCGTTGGCTGGCGCAGCTACACGCTTATTTCTTTGTATCGCCGCTTGTTCATCAAAAACGAGTTTATTCGTGCCACAAATTACAATGACGCGATCTGGGCCAAAAGTCATCGCGGCAACGCGATTGCCCCTGCCATCTACATTGTAGAGTTCGCCAGCTTCAGTGACAGCTTGTGTGGATGTTATATACACATCTGCTGAAAAGCAAGCTCTATACATTTGTGTAATATCGCTTGGTGTTAAATGTGGTGCATAGCGATCGAGAAAGTGCTCAGAGTAATTTCTGAGCCAATCGATTACACCCGTCTCGAATAAGGTCATTGAACCGCCAACACTTACTGTATCGCCCTTTTGCACAAGCTGTTCCAAAATGGTAAAGAGCGATTGGAGGTCTGGAGCATAATAGCCCTTCATTTGATTCTGCTCCAAGCCCTTTAAAGTACGCTCAATCGCGCGAGATTTTACAAAGGTCGCAAATTCATCCATATAGGCCTACTTGTTCTTGGTGTGCATTATTGGTGATTGCCCACCTTTTACTTCTTTGGTAGTCTGTGGACGTGTATCGTTTTTAGCGGTAATCGCCTTTTCTAATTGATTTGAACATTTAGGACATAGTCTGCCACCAACAATGGTGCGACCACATTCTTCGCAGTAATTGCCCTGGGGTGCATTTTTGATCGACAGTCTGCCATCTTTTACATAACTCATAATCTCTCTGACGGTAATTTCGATACCGCGTTCTATCATGAGCAATCTGAGATCTTCTGGTGATATTTCAGGATGATCGTATACAATATCTCTTGCAATGGCAAATTTAGGGTCTCCAGATTCTGCGATATGCCTTGCTAAACGGGTACCTGTTACTGAACATGCAGAACATAACTTTTGATCTGGCTTTTCTGCGCCAAAGAACTTTCCACAACTTTCACATTTTGTAAGCATCATTATCACCTCAATAGTCTATATCTTTATTTTAGTATATCAAATCCATTGAAAAATTGGAACTAAATTGACACGCAATTGCTCATTATCGGATAATCAGTCGCTTGACTTTACATGACAATACTTGTAACCTTGAGCTATATCATACATACGGGAGTACATTATGCGATTTCTCAAACTCATCTTAAAAATATCTCTTCTCTTAATCTTTCCACTTGCGATTCAAGTGGCCATGGTCAGCATATTTGCAATTTTGGGCGTTGGCGATACATTCGTTGAATCCAATCTACTTTTTCTGCTGTTGATTTCAAATGCGATGACTTGCATTGTGCTCTTTGCAATGACTAAGGTGATGCGCCGTTCTATTCGAGAAGATTATCGTCTTTTTTCAGTTACCTATAAACAACTCTCCCTTGCAATTGGCATAGGTTTCTCAGCTATGTTTGTAAGTCTTGGCATCAGCGGCTTCTTTAAGCTACAATCCCTCGATCCCGAAGCAGCTCAATCTCTCGAATCTTTAGTCAATGCGCCATTATGGCTAAGTCTGCTGGCCGTTGGCATTATTGCACCCATTGGAGAGGAACTGCTTTTTAGAGGTGCCCTCTTGCGTTTGCTGCGAATAAATCTGCCAACTGCTTGGGCCGTCGTACTACAAGGCCTACTCTTTGGAATCTACCACATGAATTTGGTACAAGCGCCCCCAACTGCAGTTCTTGGCATTATTTTAGGCGTCGTTGTCATGCTCACCCACAGCATTTGGCCTGCAATCGCCATTCATATCGTCAATAACACCCTCGCAATCTTACTGAGTCAAATCGAACCCGAAAGCCTAGAAGGAACAACAATGCCTCCAGAACCAAGTCCCTTGTATTTTCTAATTGTCGGTTCGATGGCGTTATTCTTCGTGCTTATCATGCTTAAACAGTTAAAAAATCAACAAAGCATAGATCCAATTCTAAAAAATCACAACCCGCTTAACGCTTCAGAATAATTTATTTCTCAAAATATAACACCGCATTCATTGGAAAATGCGGTGTTTTTTATTGCCCTGCCCCAGCTAACTCGGCGAAGGCCGTTTGCGTTTTGGTTTAAAGCCCTTTGCGCGCTTTTGAAGGATATCCACCACTTTCTCTAAAGGCTCATCTGAGGAAATAAGAGTGGACATCAATCTAAAGGTTACATCAAAACTTGGAAAATGCTCATTGTAAAGTACTAATCTCAAGGCATTCTCTAAGTTTAAGACCACATCTTGAAGATGCAGGGGATGTGAGTTGTTTATAAGAACCACAAATGTATTGTTGGTCCACCTTGCCGCAACCATTTCACCATCATCTGCTTGAGTTAACATGAGCACTTCAGCCACCTTTTGTCTCATTGTAAATGCATCAAGCTTAGATTTTATATTTCTAATCTCGCCTAGCACTTCAACATCTACAAAAACGAGGCCACGGTCGTAGTGTGCCCTTTGTTCCTTAACCAATCGCAAGTAATAAGAATCTAGAAAATTTCTGTTGTAAAGACCTGTTTCGGCATCTGTGAATGTGATTCTATCACTGATCACTTCCGATGAATACAGCCATTCAGGTTGAGAGATGGGTTGAAAAATCTCTATTGCTCCCTCAATAAAACCCTGTTGATTATGATAGGGAATCACCTTGATTTTTACCGGTATAAGTGAGCCACTTATATGACGCATATTGGATTCCAGTTCTTGTGGCTTGCCGGAAATCAACGCCTTTTTTAATGGACACGCTTCTTCACACAGGGAATTGCCAGAATCATCAATATGGCATCTTAAATGCCTTGCACATGATTTTCCAATTAGCACTTGGCTTTCAAGACCCGTGAGCTTTTCTGCCATGCTATTCCAAAGAAGTATTTGACGCTCGCGGTTGACCACAAATGCGCCATCCTCAAGATTGAGTAAAAAGTCAATGCTATAGGGTAATGACATAATTGCCTCCTCGTTAACTGTCAATTATATACCCAATATCATCCATATCAATCATAAGTGCGTTTTTCGTGGGCTATATTGCCTTATTTCGGAACAAACTGTACCCTTATAACTCGGCCGACTAGCTTGATTTGTCCATCCTTAACCTGTTCAGCTGCACCGCCAGACAAGCCTGGACTTACGGTCAACATGCCGTTTTGCTCCTTGCGCAGGCGTCTGAGCAAGTATTTACCATAGTACTGAATATAATAGAGCTTATCGTTAATGAGCTGTGTATCAGTGCTGAGAATCAGAATGTCGCCGTCGTGAACGCGCAGAGATTCTACGGTGTCTTGAGACAACACAACGGCCACCATATCGGGATGCACACCCTCAATCTTCTTATTGGCAATTACCATTTCCATCTCACCCTGTTGCTTATTGCCACGCATAATGGGATAAGCGCGTATCACACCGGCCAGAGCGTCCTTCCATTGTCCTGTTAATGCCACTGTTTCAGAGGGCTTCTCGTGAACGATCTGAGGTTTTAGCACCGGCTTAACGGCAACTACCTTCTCTTTTTCAATGAGCGCTGAGGGATCTAATTGATCAAAGCCAGCGCCTACTGCCTTCATCATTTTCTCAATAATGGCCTCTTGTGCAATTTTCTTGCCCGATTCCACCTGTAAAATAAAACTCTCTGTTAAACCGCATTTTTTCGCTAGTTCTTTAGGGCTCATCTTTGCTTTTAATCTCGCCTCTAAAAGTGCCTGTCCAACTCTATTCATTGCTTTTATCTCCTGAAAATTGTGTAAGATCGCCATCCCACAAATACATTGTGTAGGGATCTAGTGCTGTTTTGTGATAAGACAAAGTAAAATGTAAATGTGGCCCCGTAGAGAAACCCGTTGAACCTACTGCACCAATGCCTTCACCCTTTTTTATGGTTTGGCCCTCTTTAACATCCATCCGACTAAGATGCAAGTACACAGAAAACAATCCAAGACCGTGGTCGATAATAATCGATTGGCCAGTGAGCTTTAGATCTTTTACAAAAACAACCTTTCCAGTGTTACTCGCTTTCACAGGCGTGCCTTCTGGTGCGGCAAGATCGATGCCGTTGTGTCTATAAGTGGTGAGTGTGCCGTTAACACGACGACGCATGCCCCACTCAGTGGTAAGCCTACCCTCAATAGGAGCAATAAATGGGCCTTCCCACAACTGAATGTTTTCACTTTTATCTCTAGCTGGAATAAAGAGACGATTGTATTCTGCATATGCAGCATCTGATCGAGTGGTGGCTTCCATCTTTGCATCGACCTTCAAGTGCTGAACACTAAATTGCCTATCGCCAACAATGAAATTGCCTTTATGCTGCCATGTAGACTTCTTCCCCCCTGCAAAACTCAAGGTGATTTTATAGGGGTATGTGCCCTTAGCAGCTTCGTAGTTTAATGGAATCAATGCCACAAATGCATTGGGGTTCTCGCCAATGCGATGCCACTTGACTCTTGAAACTAAATTTTGCTGTAAAATAGGCGTAGCTCCCTTGGGCACGTTATTCACAAAGAGCGTATATATCCCACCCGCATTTTGTTTCTCAATATATCCACTCACTGATGGATTTAACTCCAATGTCACCAAAAAGTCGTAAGAGCAACGCCCATAGCCTTGACCGATGGCATTTGTGACTGGTGGCTTAAAAGTAGTGACACGGTACCGAATGGTCCCTGGTTGCATAAGGGGCGTTACATGGCCCGATGATACTTCGAAAGCCACTTTCCCGAGGGATTTTGCCTCATTCTCTAGGGTAAAGGCCTCAATACCGACAACATCCGCCTTCTCTAGTCCAACTATGCGCAGCGCGTCGCCCTCTAGTAGTGAGACTTTGGGCAAAATACTATCAGTACTTTGAATAATCAGCGATTCAGAAGAGGCCTCTGTTGTGGAGCTCGAAGTAAAATGCGCCAAATATCTTTGTCCTAGATGTCTGGCGTTGCTAAAAAACCAGTCCGCTTGTTGAGGCTTCAGCTTTATGGCGAGTTGCCCTTTGGGACCATCGTGCTTAATATCCAGTAATGGTGGACCCGCACTGGCATACAGTGCCGATGCCACATCTGTTGTTAAATACGCATTAAACCATAGAGCCGCACTAGGAATACTGTAGTAACCACTTTCAGTCGAAACCACATACATCTGTGCCTCTTTATCGAAACGCACCTCTACAACCGCATTGCTAAGCGCAAAATTTAAATGTATGCGATGCCAAGGTTCTAATTGATTAAAAGTGGCTTCCGTCGCACGTGTTTCGTCTGCAAGTCTCTGATACCAATTTGACCAAGCCATTTCGGCCAAGTCTTGGCGATGTTCTGCCGCAGTCCATGTGACAAGTGGCATCTCTTCAGTTAAGCCCGAAGAGGCACTGAGCGCTTTAGCTAGCCCACTCTCGTCGTAAATAATCACAGACTCGAGCCACCACTGATCGATGGGACCAAATTTTGCGACCATTAATGTGAAAATGATGAGCACTAGGCCAAAAAAAGCGATGACACCTGGGAGTATAATCCTTTTGGTCGCAATATTAGTGGAGTTATTTGACATTTTTACATTCTCCTTTCAGAGATCGGCAGAACATAATTTGACATTGAAGATTTTGTAAGTTATTCTAGTGTTATTAGTTTGACTTATAACACTTGACTCACCATTTCTACCGCATAGGAGGCATCAAAACATGTATACAAGTACTATGACACGCCAAGAAATCAAACAACAAGCAAAAGATGGACTTAGAGGCTATTGGGGCGTTGGCGTAATCGTGACACTCATCTATTTTGCGATTTCTTCTGCACTTGGCTTTATTCCACCGCTGCTTATCATTCTTATGCCACCGCTGATTGTAGGCGTCTCTAAAATGTCGCTTTCTGCAATTCGCGCAGAATCTGTAGATTTAGAAAACTTATTCGATGGCTTTAAATCCTTTGGCGTAGCTGTGATTGCATCGCTGCTCTTTACTCTTATCATTATCGCCTGGATGATTATACCCATTCTGTTGATGTTCTTTTTAATGGCAGGCGGTGCAGCAATGCAAAACCCGCTAATGATGGCAGTTGCAGTACCGGTCTTTCTCATTTCGATGATTCCAGCGATCATTGCCCAGTTCAATTACGCACTCATCTATTTCATTATAGCAGATAACCCTGGTATCACGGCGACTGAAGCGCTTAAGCTCTCAAAGACAATGATGCGCGGACACCGTCTGGCCTATTTTGTCTTTATGCTCTCATTTATAGGTTGGGTTTTTCTATCGATGTTAACTTTTTTCATCGGCTATTTGTGGTTAATGCCTTACTTTTATGTTAGCACAGCTGGCTTCTACGAGCAATTAAAAAGCGATAGCCCAGCACCCACTTCTACAAGTTCATTAGAGTTCTAATCTAGAAAGAGAGAGCCACCTCCGCGATTAAGTCTACTTAATGTGCGGTGATGGCTCTTTTTTTATTGAATCGCTTCGTATACCACTATTGTGCTAGATACCATATCGCCCCACCGCCTACCCTTTGGGTCAAAGAGCATCCACCACAAACCTATGCCAAAACCATCTATAAAGTACTTGAAGAAGTTTCTTATCGCCACATGGGCCAAACTCACGGGCTCCCCATTGAGTCGTATGGTGCGAATACCAACCTTCTTTTTACCAGGGGTTTGCCCACTGCCACCGTACTCAAAAAAAACGCCATAGCCGTATATTGTGAGCGCGCACAGAATTAAACTCACTGCGATAAACCACTCACTTAAACTAAAATAAAACAACTCAAAATAGCTGTAGATAGTCAAATTCACCAGAACAATCACTAAAATACCGATCAACTGCCAAAGTAAATCTACAATACTCGCCATTACTCTAACGGGAAGTTCTGCAATGCGGTATTCAATGACCACTTGTTCCGGTGTAAGCACTTGATGAATTTTCACATTTTCACCTTCCTAAATAGAAATAATAAGAATGTCAACGTCGCGCCGGCAACCGCATAAGAAGACCAAAGGGGAATGTCTAATGGGGTGATAAAGCCTTCTATTAAGCCAGCCATAATAAGAAGTACAACAACGCCACCAATGAGGCCCATGGCATTTTTTGCTTCTCTAACGATTGCATGCCGACGAAGGTAAGCCCTTGGCAGCAAAATTCCCCGCGCCAAAACAAGACCAGCCCCTCCAGCAATAAAAATTGCCGTGAGTTCTAAGACGCCATGAGGAAGTATCAAGGCCCAATACTGCCATGGATCCGCGTATTTATAAACTAAAAAAGTGAGTGCACCTAACATGGCCCCATTTTGAAAAAGCACATAAATTGTACCCATCCCCAGAAAAATGCCAAAGACGAAGGCGCGAAGACTTACGAGAATATTGTTGGTCATAATGTATGCGCTCATCATGGGATAAGACCACGCCTGAGGGCCCATTTTGTGACTTTTAATGGTCTCTACAATATCTCCGGGCAGAAAATAGGCTGCATGGCGCTCGTCGATAAGCAGCAGTGTAACCGCAATCCCTGCGCCAATAAGAAAGAAGAAACATCCCAGCAAGACCGCTTTATATTCTTTTTTGACACGCTCTGGAAAGTGAACAAAGAATGCCTTTAGCCACTGCTTTGCCGACAAGCCCTGCTTCTCGTACAGTAGGCCATGGCAATTGCCCAAGAGTTGATTCAGATATTTAGATGTCTTCGAGTTAGGGAAATGGGTGTTGGCATAAGCCAAATCCCCCCCCACCTCTCGATAAGCACTTAAAAAGGCAATGGCTATTTGTTCTTTTTCTGGTCCCTTTTTTAGCTTCTTGAGCCGCTTTTGATAAAGCTCAAGTTGGGTCCAGACCTTGCCTTGCTTGGCTATAAATTGTTGCTCAGTCATACTAATCCCCCTGCAGTCTGGCTTTTGCTAATAAATAGTTCTGTAAAGCCATTGTAGGCAAGTCGCGCGGCGAGCAGATCGACACAAACACGCCATGGGCGCGCAAGTAAGCTGCGATTTGCTCTCGCTCTTCTAACAACTGTATCGCAACCCCTTTGTCGTAGACTGCATCCTCATTAAAGGGCGCTACTGCAAGTTCTTGATAATCGCTGCGCGCCATCATTAAAACGACGTGCACGTGTTTTCTAAGTCCCTTAGAGAGTTGACTTAAAAAGCGCTCTGCTTCCTGTTTTTGATCGAAATCTGTAAACCACATTACAATGGACCTATGGTGTTCATTGCGCATGGTCTCTAAATACGCCTCTCCAAAATGTGCTTGATAAAGACTGGGCTCTAGAAGATATAGCGACTCAATCAAGCGCTTTGACCATCCTCTACCTCTTCCGCAGGGCAGCTTTGTCAAGATGCGGTGATCAAATGCCGTCATGCCAAATTGATCCCCCGACTCGGCAATGCGCTGTGACAACAGCACGGCTGTCTCTATGGAGGCATCAATTTGGCGCACGCCGTCTATTAGATATCTCTGAGCACGCCCACAGTCCATCATCAAATAGATTTTTTGATTGTTCTCTAGCTGATAGGTGTTGACCACTGGGTATCCATGTCTAGCTGTTGCCATCCAATTAATGCCCCGGTAATCATCTCCTGCCACATAATCCCTTAAACTGTCGAAGGCTCTGCCTGTACTCTTTAAGCGCAATACTCTCAGCGCCTCAAGTTGCCTTCTATTTTGAAGTCTTTGCAAGGAAAATTGCTTAAGTCCTGACAAATTGGGATAGACCTTCAAGTGATAGGGCAAGGACCAAACATCGGTTTTATCCCATAGTTTAAACTTCGATTCGTATCTGATCATAATCGATCCCAGGCGGTGATCGCCACGTCTTAAAGGCGTGAGCTTATATGCACAGTTCAAAGTACCCTGGGGCACCACCGTGCCAATAAATGTCGAAAAGTCACCCGATATGCGATTTGCTTCCAAGGCTTCAACACCGCTAAAAATCAGTGGAAAGCCACCTCGATTTACAAGACAAAAGCGCATGGGCTCACATTGATGCTGCTGCCATGTATTTTCAGTTTCACGTGTTATTTCATACTGGGTCTGCTTTTTTGTCAGGTAATAATCAATTGTCATGGCGATGGCCATCCCTGCGTTCATAAGTATAAATCCTAGGCCACTGCCTGTGATCCATCCCAAAACGAGCATGACGATACATGTATAACTCGCTATTTTTATTGCACGCAAAGAGGGCTTCATCGCATTAACGAGGCACCTCGACCATTTGAAGCACTTGCTTTAAGACCACCTCTACATCTAATCCTTCGAGTTCAAACTCGGGCTTTAGTCTAATGCGATGTCTAAGCACCGGCAAAAATACTGCTTTAATATCTTCAGGGATGACGTAGTTTCTGCCATTGACTAAGGCTTCTGCCTTTGACGCTTGCATAAGTGCTACCGTGCCTCGAGGCGAGGCGCCTAGTTCAATTGCCTCATGGTGTCTCGTACCACTGGTAAGTGCGACCATATAGCCGAAAAGCAAATCTTCAACTTGAACAGACTGGGCCGCCACCTGTAGGGCTAGTAAATCGGCAAGCGCCAGTACATTTGTAATGGCATGGGTGGTGTTTTTATTGTCTA